>JBGSKB010000024.1:0-8183 GCA_041741395.1 Melioribacteraceae bacterium | reverse complement strand
AATTTTTTCTAAGTAAGAATTTAAATTTGATTTTATATTTTCAGATTCTTCAGCAATCTTATTTGCTGCAGTTTCTAAGCTAACATTATTTGGAGAAACAATTCCTTTTGATAAGGAATAAGTTTGATCCAATTCTGCAATTTCAACATCGGTAACTTCCGGGAAATCAGTTAATGATCTAATATATTGGATTATAGCAATTCTATCATCAATTGGAATAAATTCATAAGCAATCATTCCGGTATTTGGAACACCTTTTTGAACTGAATTAAATATATTTGAGAAATTTCTTCCGTTTGTCCAGCCATCTTTCTGATGAAAATTTCTTGGTTTTGGATTTAATGCAACTGCGGCAACACCATCTCCGTTTCCTTCAGTTCCATGACAAGATGCGCAATTTGTTGAAAAAAGTGTTTTTCCTTTAGAAATTATTTCACTTGTGGGATTTGAAATTAATCCTAAATCAACCGCTGGAAGAACGCCGCCTTTTTTCACAGCAACATCCACATTTATTGTAAGTGAATCTGTATAAATTGCCGGAACATTATTGAAAGAAGTTGTGTCCATATTCTTAACAAAATAAATTCCAACAATTAAAAACAGAACTGCGTAATAAGGGAAAATCCATCCAAATAATCTTGAAGGAGATTTTGGTAATGCCTTAAAGTCTATTTCAGGTTCAAAACTATTTTTTTCATCCATAATTCAGCTCGTAATTAAAGTCTAAAATCAATTCCTCTCTTTAGTTTCGGATCACCAAGTGGAATAAGATTTATACTTTTTGATTTAATTGAAAAAACTAAAAATACAATTCCAAAAGAAAGTAAGAAAAATCCAAGTTCAATCCAACCTAAAGAAACTCCGTTTGGACTAAATGTTGGAATAACTAAAAAATAAAGATCCATAAAATGAGCAACCAAAAGCCAAATTGTCATAAATTTAAGACGTTTTCCATTTGTTTTTGCTGGTTGAGAAACCAATGCAAAAAACGGAACAATAAAATGAACAAAAATAAATATGATTGTAAAAATCAGCCAACTTCCTTCCCATCGGTTAATAAACCAAAATGTTTCTTCCGGAAGATTTGCGTACCAAATTAACATAAATTGACTAAATGCAATGTAAGCCCAAAAGTTTATAAATCCATAAAGCAAAGCGCCAAAACTGTAATAATGATCTGTAACAATTCCTTTTACGAACATTCCGTTTTCATGCAAGTAAACAACTAAAAAGGTAACTAATGCTAATGATGAGAGAAAAGTTCCGGCAAAATAATAAACTCCGTAAATTGTAGAAAACCAATGCGGTTCAAGACTCATCATCCAATCAATTGCAGAAAAAGTTACTGTAATGGCAAAAAATGGGATGAAGATTGCCGATAATTTTATATTCTTTTTTGTTAACGATTGATCTTTACTTATATCTTGTTTTTGCGAATTACGAGTAATTAAAAAATAGAATAAAATCCAAATAACAAAATATCCAATAATTCTAATTGTGAAAAATGATTGGTTTAAATATGGACTTTTATGCGATAAAATTTCATCATTAGCTACTACATTTAAATGTGTCCAATGGTAAACTTCATGTAAATTTAAATAAATCGGAATTGCTAAAACTGGAACTATTAACAAAACGGATGCAAGAGTTTCTGCAATTCTTCTAAATGGAGTGCTCCAAACTGCACCACTAATATATTCAATTGTAACTAAAAATAATGAACCTAATCCAATACTTGTAACAAACATTAATAAAATTATATTGTTAAATGCACTGCGGGTTGGATCAGTAAGATAAGCAAAAATAACTAGAATAAGTCCAACAGCAGTAAGCCCATAAGCAAGTTTACTAAAAAAAGGAGGCAAATCTTTTTTTATATATTCAATTTCGTTGTGTGTAACAGAACTCATTATAAATCAGACTCCTTAGCATTTAATGATCTTTGGAGAACACGAATATAATTTATCACAGCCCATCTTTCTTCTCTTGAAAGTTGTGATATGTAAGACGGCATTACATTTTGACCATCAACAATTACATGATAAATTCTGCCATCAGACCAACTTCTAACTTTTTCCGAATGAAGACTTGGAGGATTTGGAAATTGTCCTCTCAAACGGCTATCTCCTTCTGCTAAATAACCGTGGCATGGACTGCAATATATATTAAATTTATTTTTACCGAGTGCTAAGTTTTCTTTATTTGGAATTATAGGATTTACTAAAAGTTTTCCAGCTTCTTCTGGTTTTTCTTTAAATGCATAAGGGATAAATCCTCTTGCAACAGTTCCTTCAACTGGTTTTAGCATTCCGGAACCATTTTCAAATAAATCAGAAGTAGATTGAGCAATTACTTTTTCTTGTTTATCCATCCATGAAAATGGAACAATATAAAGCAATTTGTTTAAATGCAAATACGCTGATACAGAAACAAAAATTGCAACTCCCACAAGAAATGCTAATAATTTAGGTTCGGCAATTGCCGGTTTAAAATTAACTTCTTCTTTATCAAAATAAATTGGTTCAACTACGAAAGCATGTAAATTTTTAAATAATTCTTTAACTTCATTTTCATTGAAAATTGGATCAACAGCTTCTATGTAAATTCCGTATTTATCAGATGAAACATTTTTCATATAATTTGTATCATGCAAAGGATGTTTATTATTTGGAAGTTTGAAAAAGATAAATAACAATGCAGCAACAGTTGTTAATGTTGCAAGCAAAACAGTAATTTCAAAAGTAATAGGAATAAAAGCCGGTAATGGAAAAAATGGTTTTCCGCCAATTACCACTGGATAATCAATTCCCATCATCCATCCCATCATTAACAATGCTAATACTATTCCACCTAATCCAGCAAACAAAGTCACAAATCCAAGTTTGGATGGCGGTAATTTCATAGCATCATCCATTCCATGCACTGGATATGGAGTATTTACATCAAATTTAGTATATCCTTTTTCAGCAACAACTTTAGCAGCATGAATAATTTCATTTGGTGAATTAAAAAGTGCTGTGTAAGAATAAAGTTTTTCACTCATTTTTAATGATCTCCGTGCGATGGTTGTGATCCATCAACAACAGCTTTAACTTCCGAAATTGAAACAACCGGTAAAGATTTTGTAAATAATAAAACTAAAGTAAAAAATAAACCAAAGCTTCCAATCAACAATGATGCATCTGTAATAGTTGGTTTATAATATGCCCAGCTTGATGGTAAATAATCTTTTGATAACGAAGTTACAGTAATTACAAATCTTTCAAACCACATTCCAACATTTACCAAAACAGCAATAACAAACATAAATGGAATTGATCTTCTTATTTTTTTAAACCAAAATAATTGAGGAATAAAAACATTACAACTAAACATAATCCAATAAGCCCAATAATAATCTCCAAAAGCTCTGTTCATAAAAGCAAAAAACTCTGGTTGAACTCCGCTGTACCAAGCAATAAAAAATTCCATTGAATAAGCATATCCAACCATCATTCCGGTGAGTAGAATAATTTTATTCATTCTTTCCAATGTATCTAAAGTTATTATATGCTCGTAATTAAAAATTTTTCTAATAAATATTAATACATTTTGAACCATAGCAAATCCGGAGAAAACAGCCCCAGCAACAAAGTAAGGTGGAAAAATTGTTGTGTGCCAACCAGGCAGAATTGAAACAGCAAAATCAAAACTTACAATTGTGTGGACAGATAATACAAGCGGAGTAGCAAATCCGGCAAGTATTAAATAAGTAAGTTCATAATTTTGCCAATGTCTATTTGAATGCCTCCAACCTAAACTCGTTAATGAATAAATTATCTTTTTAATTCCATTTGTGGTTCGGTCTCTTAAAGTTGCAAAATCCGGAATTAATCCAATATACCAGAAAACAAACGAAACGGCAAAATAAGTAGAAACTGCAAAAACATCCCAAAGTAAAGGAGAAGTAAAATTTACCCAAAGTGAATGCTGATTTGGATATGGAAGTAAATAAACTGCTGCGACCCAAGGTCTGCCAGTATGAAATAATGGGAAAATAGCAGCTGTCATTACTGCAAAAATTGTCATACCTTCTGCAAATCTTGCAATTCCAGTTCTCCATTTTTGTCGAAACAAAAATAATATTGCAGAAATCAATGTTCCGGCATGACCAATTCCAATCCAAAAAACGAAATTAACAATATCAAATCCCCATCCAACTGGATTGTTATTTCCCCAAAGACCAATTCCATAGAAGAATGTCAATCCTAATCCAACAACTCCAATTCCGAGCATTGTTAATGTTATAGATAAAGCAATATAAAATTTCTTATCGGGTTTTGAGTCAAGTGGTTTTGATATAATTTCATCAATTACTCTTAAAGGTGGTTTACCTTCAACAACCGATAATTCTCTAGTAAAATCAATACTACTCACTAAACATCCTCCGAATGAGAATTTCTAATTTTTGCAATATAAGTTACATTTGGTTTAATGTTTAATTCTTCCAAAACATAGTAACCTAATTCGTGTTCTCTAAATTTATTTACAAACGATTCTTTATTATTTGCATCGCCAAACTCAATAGCATTTGATGGACACGCTGTTTGACATGCCGTTTTAACTTCATTTGGATTTAATGATCTATTTTCTCTAATTGCATTTTCTCTTGCTAACATTATATTCTGAATACAGAAAGAACATTTCTCAATTACACCGCGAGATCTTACAGTTACTTCCGGATTGTTAACTAAATAACTTAATTCATTTTCATAATGTGCATCGGCAAAATTATCTCTGAAATTATAGAAATTGTACCTTCTTACTTTATACGGACAGTTATTAGCACAATATCTTGTTCCAACGCATCTATTGTACGCCATTTGATTTAAACCATCCGGACTATGATTAGTAGCATTTACCGGACAAACATTTTCACAAGGTGCATTATCACAATGTTGACAAAGTATAGGCTGGGTACTAATAATCGGTTCTTCCGGCGTTCCGCTATAATATCTATCAATTCTAATCCAATGCATTTCTCTACCACGAGAAACTTGATCTTTTCCAACAACCGGAACATTATTTTCAACATTACAAGAACTTATACATTCAGAACAACCCAAGCATTTATTTAGGTCAATGCTCATCGCCCATTTTTCATTTTTATATTCATGTGATTGTGTAATGCTGAAAATTTCATGTTTATGTTCTTTTAAGAATTCTGGATTATTTTTATACTCTTCTAATGTTCCTTCTTGAATTATATTTCTTATCTTATGAAAATCTTTAACAAATTCATCATTTAAAGAATGATGTTCTTGCGTTGAAGCAAGTTCATAAATTTCTCCAGTTTTAGAAATTACCGCGCCACTAAAGATATAATTTGAAAGATTTTTTTCTGATAATAAACCATTAACATTAAACCCAACATCATTTGCAACATCGCCGCTAAATTTACGACCATAACCAAGTTCAACAACAACTGTATCATCAGCCATTCCGGGTTGAATGAAAGCTGGTAATTTTACTTTTTTGCCGTTTTGATTTATTTCAACTACATCATCATAAGTTACGTTTAATTTTTCGGCAGTTGCTGGTGAAAGAGCAGCAAAATTATCCCATGTTACTTTTGTTACCGGGTGAGGTAATTCTTGAAGCCATCCGTTGTTAGCATATTTTCCGGTTCCTATGGTATAATTATTCTGAAGTAAAATTGTAATTCGTTCAGTTTTTGATTTCGATTCTTTATAAAAACTTTGATCTAATTTTTTATACGATTCCGAATTTTTCGCAACTTTAAGAACTCCATCATGTAAAGCAGTAAACCAATATGTATTAAAATCAGCAGCAGAATTACTAAATGCATAAATATTATTCTTTAATTCATTCATCAAAAATTCATGGTAATTTGGATTTTCAATTCCCATCCAACTAAGTAAAATTTCCTCTTTTTGTTTTGTATCAAAAAGTGGAGAAATTACAGGTTGTTGAAGTGTTAGATGACCATTTCTCGTTTGATGATCGCCCCAAGCTTCTAAAAAATTGTGGCTAGGTAAAATATATTGCGAAAGTTCAACTGTTTCATTTGGTGATTCTGAGATACAAATTGTAGTTTTTGAATTACCAAAAATTTCTTTCAGACCAAATGCTTCTGGCAATTCATATATTGGGTTTGCATCAAATGAAATTATTGCTCCAATATTCCCACTTTTACTATTCACAACAAATTTTTTAATTTCATCTGAAGTTGTTAAATCTGAATTTAATATAAATCCATTTTCAAAATCATAAAGGTTCTGACTTCCTAAAAGTTCGTTTAATAAGTTAACTAAAAAATGAACTTCAGAACTTAACACATCACCAGCATAAATTATTGAATTTGATTTATTGTTTTTAAGATCTTGTGCAAGTGATTTTAATTTGTTTAAGTTTAATCCAGTTTTAGTTGCAAATTTTTCAAGAGTTAAATTTGAAATTGTAGAAATAATATTTTCTGCTATTTCACTTGAATTAATTGCTCCAATTTTGACTAATTCATTCGTCAAACTTTGCAAAAACTCAAATTGTAAAACCGGGTTTAATCTAAATCTAACATCGGCATTCATCCCAGTTAAAGACATTGCGCCTTCAATTGAATAAAGCTTGTTTAATTCTTTAGTATTAACAATATCTCTTCCATCAGAATATTTTATTCTGTTCTCAACTGTATTTCCTTCCTTGCCTAAAAAGTCAGATTCAAGAGCAACAATTACTTTAGCTTTATCCCATTTTATTGATGGAATAATATTTTGAGTAAAACTATTTTTCCATGAAGTAATTCTGTTATTATTATTTACAAGTTGTGTTATATAAATTTTTGTTGAAGGAAATTTTGTTTTAAATTCATTTAAAACTTTTTGACTTGTTGGAGAAGTAATTGGATTTGTAAAAATTGAAATTTCTTTATTTGTAGAATTTGCTTCATTTAAAAGATTAATTATTTCTTCATTTACTTTTTGCCATGAAGTTTTTGCCTTAGTTTTTATTGGAAATTGTAATCTATCTGGATCATAAAGATTTAATATACTTGCATGAACTCTAGAAGGAATTTTTCCTTTATTTATTGGGTCATCAGGATTTCCTTCAATTTTTATTGGTCTACCTTCTCTTGTTTTAACTAAAATTCCGTAACTCAAAGCATCTTCAGAAAAAGTTGAAGCATAATAAGTTGGTTTTCCTGGTAAAATTTCTTCAGGTCTTTTTACGTATGGAACAATTTCTCCTTTGTCTCTATAATTAGTGCATGCAGTTGAAACGTAAGCAGTTGATGCGGCTAAAACAGCCAAAAATTTTCTTCTTGAAAATGTTGACATGTTTTCCGGATCAAAATCATCTGTTACTCCAGATTTGAATTCATGTAATTTTTCTTCCAGAATTTTAGGATCGTTTTCAAATTCTTTAATACTTTTCCAGATATTTTTCGTTCCGATTTTATTCGACATTTTACACAATCCTATTTATTTCTCTTTACTGAATCCGGGTGAATTTTAATTTTTATATTTTTAAAACTTTTTTTCTTTTCACTGCCAAATAAATTAAACGGGATTGAGCTTAAAAATAATGTCCCAATTGTACTTAAAGATATTTTATTAAAAAATTTTCTTCTATTTAAAGTTGACATTTTTAAATCCTTTTATCTATGGCAAGTGCCGCAATTTGTTGGACCTTGTTTCACATCTTTTATATATAATAATTGTTTTTCTGGATTTCTATGGCAATCAAGACAAGCAGTCATCGTCCAGCCTTTCATTTGACTTACAACTTCCATATCAGCTATATTACCGTGGCAAGTTTCACATTTCATTCCTTTATTAACATGAACGGAATGATTAAAATATGCGTATTCCGGAACTTTGTGAATTCTCTTCCAAGGAATTGGCGTATTCTCGTTATAATATTTTGCAAGTTTTATAATTTCTGGCTGTTTATTCCTAGCAAGTGTATGACAGTTCATACAAATATTTGCAGAAGGAACTAATGCATGTCTTCCCTTTGTAACTCCGGTGTGGCAATATTGACAATCAATTTTCATTTGACCAGCATGCAATTTATGAGAATATGCAATTGGCTGAATTGGCTGATATCCAATACCATCTCTCTCTGGTCTTGAAACGTAAAATGTAATTAAAAAGGAAACTAATGCAACAAATAAGGTAAGCGGT
>JBGSKB010000023.1:0-4277 GCA_041741395.1 Melioribacteraceae bacterium | reverse complement strand
TTTTGCTTTTTTATAAAATTCGGAAATTCCATACATTACTCCATGATCCGTTAGAGCAAGCGCATGCATTTTATTTTTTTGTGTCGCAGTTATTAGCGAATCAATCGTGCAAGCGGCATCTTGCAAACTGTAATGCGAATGGTTATGTAAATGTACAAAATCACACATTTTAATTTTTCATCCTAAGATTTACCAGTGTGACCAAATCCACCTTCTCCACGTCGCGATGAATTCAAATCTTCAACTTCGTTTATATTAGCTAAAATTACTTCTGCTAAAACTAACTGCGCAATTCTATCGCCTCGTTTAATTACAAAATTTTCATCACTAAAATTGAAAAGAATAATTTTTATTTCACCACGGTAATCTGAATCAATTGTTCCTGGAGAATTCAAAACTCCAATACCGTGTTTTGCAGCTAAACCGCTTCTGGGTCTTGCTTGAATTTCGAAACCAAAAGGAATTTCAACAGATAAGTTCGTCGGGACCAAAATTACTTTTCCGGATTTTAGAATAATTTCATTTTCTATTGCTGCTCTTACATCCATACCGGAACTGCCTTCTGTAGAATATGACGGTAACGGAATATCTGAAAAAGAATCGGAAATGCGTTTTATTGATAAATTTACTTTTTTCATTAAAATATGGAATTATATAGTGGAAGAATTAACTAAACGAATTTATAAAAAAAAATGTAAACGAAAAACTTGCGGTTTAAAAATCTATTAATTGTGATAAAAAAATTATCTTCTAAAAAGTAAATTAATTCCGGAAACAACATCTTTTTTTCTGATTACTTTTAATACAACAAATAAGAAAACGTAAATTCCGAGTAAGATAATTTTAATGGTAATAGTTAAACCGGAAGTGAAAGTAAAATAATAAAATAAAATTCCAATAAATATTATTGTAGATAAAATTTTTATAATTAGTGAAAATTCATAATCAATCTTATAAAATCTTTGAGAAACAATAAATATTCCAATAGACATTACAACATAGCTAAGTAATGTTGAAATTGCACCACCCAAAATTCCAATAACCGGAACTAAAATAAAATTGCTTATTATGTTTAGTAAAGCACCTAAGCCGGTAATTGCAGGAAGATATTTTGTTTTTTCTTCCAAATAAATTCCGGCAATAAAATTTATGTATAGCCCGTGAAATATATACGCCAGCAAAATTATTGGTACAATATAAATTCCAACCAAATATTCTTTGCCAATTAAGCTTCGTTCATGATAAATTTGGAAACTTGCAATGTCGTCAATAAATAAGGAAAGTATTATCCACATAAAACTTGTGAAAATTAAAAACAAACTCAAAACTTTTGAAAATATTTTTTTTGCGTTTTCTTCTTTTGCATTTGTAAGGAAAAACGGCTGCCAAGCATAATGAAACATTGAGACAAATAACATCATGAAAATTCCAAGTTTGTAATTTGCTCTATAAATTCCTAAAGTAGATTCGTCAGTTAATTCACGAATTATCGGAACATCTACAACTTGAACAATCATTGATGCAACACTTGCCGGCAAATATGTTATTCCAAAATAAAGCATTTTTTTTAGATAAAATTTGTCTATTGTGAATTCTAAAGTTTTAAAAATATCCGGTGCTAGTACAACAAATGAAAATGCTGATGCAATTAAATTGCTTATAAATATTGCCTCAATTCCCATTTTATATTTTAAAATAAGAATAAAATTTAATCCAACATTGATAAGAATATTAAGAATTTTGATTAGCGCAAATTTGCCGGCTTTTCTTTCTAAACGTAATTCAGAAAAAGGAATTAATGTTGCAGTATCAAGAAAAAGAATTCCAATAACGTAAAGAAAAATGTGAGAATAATTTGTTAAATCTGTTTCATTGGCAATCCATTTATGAACTAAAACTAAGATTACTGAAAATGCTAAAGTTGTTATTGTAACAAAAATATATCCTGTTGAAAAAACTTTATTTTTATCTTTTTCATCTACTGTTGCAAATTTCATAAAAGCTGCATCCATGCCGTAGATGTAAACAATATTTGCAAAAGCTAAAAATGCATAAATGTAGGATTGGATTCCGAATTCTTCCGGAGAAAAAACATTTGTGTAAAAAGGGACTAAAATAAATCCCAGAAATCTTCCAACGATTGTACTAATTCCGTAAAGAGCCGTGTCTTTAGTTAATTGTTTAATTTTATCAAGCATCGGAATTATTCATTTCTGAAATAAATTTTATTCAAAATATTTTTTGAGTGCATCAATATAAATTTGTGGTGGTTTTGTTGGTTTTTTTGTATCCTCTTTAATAAACATATGAGTTGTAAATCCGGTAACTAAAATTGCATCTTCTTTATCTCTTTTTACAGAATATTCAATATGAACTTTTGCAGAATATAATTCAGAAATTGCTGCCGTAATTAATAAAATATCATCATAATGAGCCGGACTTTTATATTTTAATCCGGCTTCAATTAATGGCAATTGATATCCAACTTTTTCCAATTCACTGTATGCTAACCCGCAATTTCTTAATAATTCAGTTCTTCCAACTTCAAAATATTCAAGATATTTTCCATTATAAACAAACTGCATTTTATCAGTATCTGCATATCTAACTCTGATGGAAGTTGTGTGTGAAAGCATATTTTATTCCTCATACACTCCCATCTTTCCAAATTTTTCTATTCTATTGGAAACCAATTTTTCCGGTTTTATTTTTTTTAGAGAATTAATTTCTTCAAGCAAAGTTTGTTTTAAAGTATCTGCCATTAATTTATGATCTTGATGTGCACCGCCCAAAGGTTCGGGAATAATTCTATCAATAATATTTAATTCTAATAAATCTGGAGCAGTAAGTTTTAATGCTTCGGCGGCTTGTTCTTTATATTCCCAACTTCTCCATAAAATACTTGAGCAAGATTCTGGACTAATAACAGAATACCAAGTATTTTCGAGCATAAGAATTCTATCTCCAACACCCATTCCCAAAGCACCTCCGCTCGCACCTTCACCAATAATTACAACAATTACAGGAACTTTTAATCTACTCATTTCAAATAAATTTCTTGCAATTGCTTCGGCTTGTCCCCTTTCTTCCGCTTCAATTCCGGGATATGCGCCGGGTGTATCTAATAAAGTTACAACTGGAATATTAAATTTTTCGGCAAGCTTCATTAAACGTAAAGCTTTTCTATAACCTTCCGGATTTGGCATTCCAAAATTTCTTTCCAAATTTGATTTTGTATCTCTTCCTTTTTGATGACCAATTAACATTATTTTTTGATCGCCAAGCATTGCAAATCCGCCAACAACAGCTTTATCATCCTTAAAATGCCTATCGCCGTGAAGTTCAATAAAATTATCCGTCATTAAAAAAATATAATCTAAAGTATAAGGTCTCTCTGAATGTCTTGCTAATTGAACTCTTTGCCAGCGTGTAAGATTATCATAAATATTTTTTTTAAGAAGATTTACTTTACTTTCTAAATTTG
Source organism: Melioribacteraceae bacterium (assembly GCA_041741395.1). Taxonomy (GTDB): domain Bacteria; phylum Bacteroidota; class Ignavibacteria; order Ignavibacteriales; family Melioribacteraceae. The sequence continues at coordinate 793 of JBGSKB010000023.1, read as the reverse complement.
AAATTTCAACAGTGATATCAAGGTTGTCCTCAAGTTTTTTCATTTCCTCAATTTTTTTCTCAAGCTCGAAAATTGGTTTTTCAAATTCCAATATATTTTTTGCCATTATTTCTCCAAGTTTTCAAATATTTTTGCTATTGATTTCCCTAATATTTCTAAATCTAACCATATATTTTGATTTTTTGCATAAAATAAATTTATTCTATTTGTTTCTTCAAAATCATCATCATCAATATTTTCCGTAAACCAAAGTCCGGTAATACCGATTTTTCCTAAAAATAAATCTTCATAATACATTTTTGTTTTTGGTCCAACAAAACTTTTTTTACCAATTAAAATTTGCGGAATTTGTAAAAGTGAATCTGATAAAATAGATTTTTGCGATTTTATTTTTGAGTAAATCCAAATAAAAGGAAATACAAAAATTGTAAGAATTAATGAAAGAATAATATCAAAAAATCTCTTAATAAATTTATGAGTAAACATTGAAATATTATATTGTACCTTAAGTAAAGGCACATTTTCAATATGTGTGATTGTTGATTTTCCGACCATAAAATCTAATTCGCTGCCGGACATTAAAAAGTTAACATTTTCACCTTGGCATTGTGCAACTGTTGAAAATATTTTATCAAATCCAATACTTTCGGTTGAAAAAATTACATTGCTAATTTGGTAATCGCGGATTACTTTTTTTAAGTTTTCAATACTTCCAATAACTTTTGTGTTCTCAATTTGATTGCCGATGTCTTTAATGTTCAATCCAATTATTCCGACAACTTTATATTGAATT
>JBGSKB010000022.1:0-1824 GCA_041741395.1 Melioribacteraceae bacterium | reverse complement strand
CATCATTAATGTCTTCTAATGAAAAAAGTTTATCGTAAGAAACTTGAGCTTCAGCTAACAAAACATTCATATGTCCCGGCATTCTTCCCGCAACTGGATGTATTGCAAATCGAACATTTATTCCCTTCTTTTCTAAAACATTTGTCAAATCCCTAACTGCGTGTTGAGCTTGAGCAACTGCCATTCCATAACCTGGAACAATAACAACATTTTGAGAAGAATCCAATAACATAGCCAATTCTTCTGCATCAATAGATTTTGCTTCTCCTTGTTGACTAGTTCCACTAGAGCTTCCGCTTCCCGCATCTGCCCAACCGCCTAAAACCACATTCATTAAAGATCTGTTCATTCCCTTGCACATAATTATTGTCAATATTATTCCAGAAGCACCTACCAATGCACCGGCAATTATTAACATATTATTTTGCAGAACAAATCCAGTCATTGAGGCTGCTAATCCAGAATAAGAATTTAAAAGTGATATAGCAACTGGCATATCTGCTCCACCAATTGGTAAAACAAGTAGTACACCAAGAATCAACGAAATTATTCCAATAATAAGTAACAATAAAATTGTTGTAGGTGGATTCATTACAACAAGAATACCTAAAACAATTACTGCAAGTAATAACAAAATATTTATAGGATTTTGGAGAGGAAATTTTATGACTTTCCCAGATATTATTTCTTGCAATTTACCAAATGCAACTAAAGAACCTGTAAATGTAACACCGCCAATTAAAATTGATAAAACAATTGTACTTCCAATTGCAATATCAATTCCTTCACTGCCTTTGAGAAGGTGGTAAAATTCAGCATATCCTACTAACATTGAAGCTCCGCCACCAAATCCATTTAACAGTCCAACCATTTGCGGCATTCCGGTCATTGGAACTTTATAAGCCATCAAAGCACCAACAGCAGATCCGACTATAATTCCAATTAATATATATTCAAATGTTAAAACTCTTTGATCAAAAAGTGTAATAACAATTGCAAGAAACATTCCTAAAGCAGATAAAAAATTTCCTTGTCTTGCAGTTTTAGGTGATCCAAGTTGTTTTATCCCAAAGATAAATAGAATCGATGCAATTAGATAAATTATGTATGATAAAACTTCCATGAATTCCTCACTTTTTCTTGAACATTTTTAACATTCTATCTGTAACTAAATATCCGCCAACTACGTTTATTGTTGCAAAAATAACAGCAATCATTCCTAAAATTGTGCTTAAACCAAATTCATTAAATCCAGCACTTAAAAGAGCACCGACTATTGTAATTCCAGAGATTGCATTGGAACCTGACATGAGCGGTGTATGTAAAGTTGGCGGTACTTTTGTAATTAACTCAAAGCCAATGAAAATAGCTAAGACAAAAACATATACAAGCATTAATAATTCATGAATTTCCATCTTAAATTCCTATTTAATTATAATAAACTTTTTGTTCTTTCATGTACAACTTCTCTATTATAAGTTATAAGTGAACCTTTAACTATTTCATCTAAAAGGTTTAATTCAATTTTTCCATCTTTGGAAATATGTTCTAATAAAGCTAAAAGATTTTTACTATAAACTTCACTTGAATTTGTTGCAACTAAGCTTGGTAAATTCGTTTCACCAATAATTGTAACACCATGTTTCTTAACTGTCTTTCCTTTTTCACTAATTTCACAATTACCGCCAAATTCAACTGCCATATCTAAAATAACTGATCCTGGTTTCATTCCTTTTACCATTTCTTCTGTTACTAGAATTGGAGATTTTTTCCCCGGAACCAATGCAGTTGTTATAACAATATCTGCATTTGTTACGTGCTTAA
>JBGSKB010000021.1:0-1935 GCA_041741395.1 Melioribacteraceae bacterium | reverse complement strand
CGACTAATCCACCGCCTAACACTAATACTTTCATATTAATTTCTCCAATTTTTTTATTTTATAAAATGTTGTGCCGTTTGGATAAAATAAAATTAGAGTCCGCTGAAGCGATTGAGAAATGCAATTGCTGAAGAATAATTTTTGAATCCCAAAAATGTATTTTTATTTTGATTTACTTCTTTCATCGGTTTGAACAACAATTTTTTGTATTTCTAATAACTCTTAAAATAGGGAAAGTGTTTTTAATTCTCAATAAATGTTCATATTTCTTATATGTTACTAAACCTAACATAGATTTTGGCTCAAGTGCAGTAACAATTAAATTACCAAGCAATTGATTTGTTGGAATAAAATAAAATTCTTCTGATACAATCTTACAAATATTATTTTTTTCAACAATTGGATTAACAACTATATCGCCTTCAAAATCAATAGAATCAATTGCCTGAATTAGATATTCTTCAATTAAATCATTTTCTTTCATATCATAATTTTGATAAGAAATATTTTGTCTATTTAACCAATCAACTAATTCAACAGAATCCTTGGGAATTAAATATCCATCCGGTTTTATAACATCTGTTAACGATCTTACTTCCGGTTTAAAGTTATTGACGAAAAAAGTTGTATCTGTATTAGTTTTTAGCGAAAGCAAATGTAATTCCATTTTGCTTCCATTTGAAAAGTGATCTAATTGAATTGCCACTTTTTCATCGTTTGTTGGATTTGATAATTTTATTCTTTCATTTATAACTAAATCAAAAATTTTAGAATTATTATTATGCATATATTTCAACAATCCCAACATTCCAAACATTTGTCCTTCAGATCTGCGTTTAATATTACTAACAGTATAATCAATTCCGTTTATTCCTTCCAAAATAAATGAAAACGTATTTTGAATTCCGAATGATTGTCGACCATCGTTAATATCAAAAGTACTGTAACGAATATAATCTTTTTCGGGTGGTCCGCCTGGTGAGTAAATGTTAAATGAAAATTCTTTTTCGTTAAGATAATTTTTTATAAATGGAATAAACGAATTGTTTGATAATTCTCTAATCTCTTTGGAAATATTAATATTTGTATTGCAGCCAAATTGTTCATCAAAATTTCTTCTATAACCTAATGCATCCCAATCTTCACCAAACGGATAATACTCATGAACATCAAGAGCGGCATCAAATAAAAACCCATTAAATAAATTATGAAGTGCAATAGTTTCCGGCTCTGTAAGGATTAAATGATTTCTATTTAGATCTGCATTATTACCATTTCTTCTTTGATTTTTTTCTGAGCCATCCGGATTTACTTGCGGAATAAGGGCTAAATCAATTTTATCAAAAAGGAAATTATTTTCCGGTTTCAATAATTCTGTAATTAATTTTAATGCTCCTTCTTTACCAGAATGTTCATTGCCATGCTGCTGTGCGAAAAATAATGCTTTTAATTTTGATATATCTTTCCCAAATTCACCTTTCGAAAAAAACAAACAGTACAAATCTCGTTGTTCAACTGACTTGCCAATTACTTTTGCTTCAATCAATTCACTTGATTGATCAACTTCCTTAATAAAATCAACTAATTCTTCGTATTTAGTAAATTCTTTATAATCTGATTTTTCTAATGGAGTAATTAGATTTTGTGAAAAGTAAGTCGAAGAAATTAGTATAAATACTATTGCTGTTGAAATTTTCATTTTAATAATACCATTGACTTTGTGATTGATTGATTTTCCGTTTTTAAAGTATAATAGTAAATGCCTGAAGTTAATTTTGCCGAATTTTCAAAAACTATTTCATGTTTCCCTTTTGATAAATAATCATCAATAATAGTTTCTATTTTATTGCCAAGAATATCATACACAATTAGTTGAACAAAAGAATTAGTAACCAATTCAAATTTAATTTTAGTTTTTGGATTAAATGGATTTGG
>JBGSKB010000020.1:0-19595 GCA_041741395.1 Melioribacteraceae bacterium | reverse complement strand
TTTCTTTCTTTCCTTTTTCTATAAAAAAATGTTCCCAAAATGAAAAGTGAAATTATTATCAAAATTATTAGAATTAGAATTAACAAATTTCTGTTCTGAATTTGAGTTTTTGAAACCAGCGCTTGATTCTCAATTCTAAGTTTTTCAGTTTCCAATTGCTCAAGTTTATATTTTGCTTGAATGTCTTCGAATGCTTTTAACTTCTCAATAGAAAGTAAAGAATCTTCTATTTCTTTATGAATTTTTAGAAAATTATATGCCGAGTTAAAATCTTTTAGTTTACTCGAAATTTGCGATAGATATTTTGCAGCTTCTGAAATGTGTTTCGGTAATTCTTTTTTTTCGGCAAGATTAAAAGCATCTTTGGCAAAATTTTTTGCTAAGGAATAATTTTCTTTAAGAAAATTAAGTTCAGCCAAAAAATTAAGCGCAGAAACAATACTAACGGTATCTCCAATATCTTTAGAAATTATTAATGATTTATTTAAATAATTTTCTGCATTTTCTAAATCATTATTTTTTTTGTAAAAATCTGCAAGCATAATTTGGATTTCACTCATTCTTGCTTTATCCCCAACAGCCTGGGCAAGTTCCAAAGTTTTACTAAAATACATTAATGCACTTTCGTTATCATGAATTGCAGCAAACGATGAAGCTAAATTTGCGAATCTTGATAAAAGTCTATAATTATCATTTAAATTTTCTGCAATCATAGTAGAAAGTTTAAAATATTCAATTGCGCGCGGAAATTCTTTTAACTCTTTATATACATTACCAATGCTTTCGTAACAATCGGAGACAAATCTTTCATCACCATATTCAGTAAAACTTTTCAAAGCTTTCATTAAATAAGTAAGCGCAGTTTGGTAATCACCAATTTGATTAAACAAATTCCCGATATTGTTATTACTTGTTGCAATGTAAAATTTATTGTTCTCTTTTTCGCCAATTGCCATTGATTTTTTATGATGCATTATTGAAATATCTTTATTTCCTAATTCTCTAAAAACTATTCCCAACCCAACATTTGTCCAAAATAAACCTTCAGAATTTGATGTTTTTTCATATAATTTCATTGCTTCGTTGTAAGAGTTAACCGCGTTTGCATATTTTCCGTTTTCCAAACCGAGTTCGCCAATATTAAAATAACATTCAGCTAAAAGCGAATCATTCTTGGTAAGTTTTGAAGTTTCTAAAGCTAAGTTGTAATAGTTTGATGCAAAAGAATATTTGCTTTGTTGAAAAAATATATGTCCAATTTTTGTTAAAATATCTACTTTTTTAATTAGAAATTTTTGCGATGTTCCTATTTTTAAGTTGTTATCTAAAGCACTTAGTGATTTTTGATAATAAAAAACTGCGGAATCCGGGAAAAGTTTTTTAAGATTGTCTCCCTTTAAGGAAAAAGAATTTATTTGTTGAATTATATTCTGATTTTTTTCGGTTTGAGAAAAAATTGCAGAGATTTGATTTGGAAATTGCAGAAGAAATAAAATGAAAATTATTTTAATCCTCATTAAGTAAAAACCCCTTTTTGTCCTTTTAAAAACGAAAGCAAATAACAAAAATTTCTAAAAGAATATACTTTTATTTAAAATTTACTTTTTTTCGGATTAACGGTATTGCTCATAACTTCATCTAAAAACTGAAGATTATTTGACTCTGAATTGGATATAATAATTTTCAAAACTGCTATAAGCGGAACAGATAAAAACATTCCGGCTATGCCCCAAATATATCCCCAAATTAATAGTGATAATAAAATTATAAGAGGATTTAATCCTAATTTATCACCTAAAATTTTTGGTTCAATAATATTTCCAATTAAATTTTCAGCAAAGGCTATAACTCCGGCAACTAATAGTGCATATCCAATCGATTCATATTGAATTAATGCCATAAGCATCGGTAAAATAACAGCTATTATTGCTCCAATATTTGGAATAAAATTTAAGAAAAATGTTAATACTGCCCACACAATTAAAAAATCGATATTAAAAATCCATAATATTATTCCAATTAAAACACCTTTTAATAAACTTATCAAAAATTTTGTAGCAATATATCTTTGAATTTGTTCCGTAATATCTTTAAATGCTTTTTCAATTGTTTTTTCACGCTGAGCTCTTATTTCATCTAATCTTTTTTGATATTCGGCTTTTTCAATTTCCTCATCATTAATTAACAAACTTTTTTTTATTGTTTTTAAAGAAACATGTGATTGAATTTTCAGATATCGATTTTTAATAGCATTAATCAGATGCAAATGACTGCTATTAACGAAAATGAAAAAGAATAATACAAAAAATACAGCAGAAAAAAGTGATAAAGTTGAAGTGAAAAATCCGCTTGCCAAACCGCTATAATCTAAATCTCTTAATATTTTTGCAATATCAAATTCAGTGAAAAATTTATCTAAAATTCCAAAATTAATTGCTGCAGTTCTAACAATATTATTTAGTTTCGTTTCATAAAGCGGAAGTTCTTCTCCCAAACGACTGAAAGAATCAATTATAAAAGTTGAAAGCGCCCAGAAAAATCCCACTATAATTAACAAATCAATAAATGTTGTTATTGACTTTGGAATTTTGTGTTTTATCAAATACTCATTTAAGGGTTCAAAGACAAAAACTAAGAGGTAGGCAATTATTAAAGGAATAAAAATATCTTGAAGTTCCTTAAGAACACCGAATAAAACAACCAATCCAATAAATACTATAAAAAATTTTGTAACCGAATCAATTAATGGCTTTTTCATTTAACTAATTTATTTATAATTTAGATTAAAAATTACTATAAAATAATTGATTTTTAAAAACTATGACTAAATTTTGGTTGCGAAAATGAAAAAAATATTTTACTCAATTATATTTATTACAGCAATGTTTTTAGGATGTAATGAAAAAGAAAATCCTAAATTAGTTGAAGCCTCAGTTCATCCGGAATGGAGTTACAATGCATCAATTTATGAAGTTAATATTCGTCAGTTTACGCAAGAAGGAACATTTAAATCTTTTATGAATCATCTCCCGGAATTGAAAAAACTCGGTGTTGATATTTTATGGCTTATGCCAATCCATCCAATTGGAGAAAAAAATAGAAAAGGAACTTTGGGAAGTTATTATTCTGTAAAAGATTTTAAAGGTATAAATCCAAATTTTGGAACCGAAAAAGATTTCAAAATTCTCGTTGATAGCATTCATGCATTAGGAATGTATGTAATAATTGATTGGGTTGCAAATCATTCAGCGTGGGATAATAATTGGACGAAAACAAATCCGGAATATTTTAATAAAGATTCGCTTGGAAATTTTATTCCGCCGGTAGCAGATTGGAGCGATGTTATTGATTTAAATTATGAAAATAAAAATCTTAGAATTGCAATGATTGATGCGTTGAAATATTGGATTGAAGAGTTCAACATTGATGGTTACAGATGTGATGTCGCAGAAATGGTTCCCTTAGATTTTTGGAAAAATGCGAGACAAGAAATAGATAAAATTAAACCCGTTTTTATGCTTGCCGAAGGTGAAAATCCTGAACTTCATAAAAATGGTTTTGATATGACTTACAATTGGAAATTGAAAGATGCAATGAACAATTTTGCAAAAAGTGAAATTACGGCCGACAGCATAAAAAAGTTAATTAAAAAAGGTTCAAAAGATTTTAATGAAGATGATTTCAGAATGAATTTTACCTCCAATCATGATGAGAATACTTGGGCTGGAACCGAGTTTGAAAGACTTGGAAAACTATCAGAACCATTTGCAATTCTTACTTTAACAATTAAAGGAATGCCTTTAATTTATAACGGACAAGAAGCCGGAATGAATAAAAGATTGGAATTTTTTGAAAAAGATTTAATTCCTTGGCAACAATTTAAAATGCGAGATATTTATTCAAAAATTCTTACTGAGAAAAAAACAAATAAAGCAATGTGGAACGGAACAAAAGGCGGAAATGTTAATTTTATTGATTTTGAAAACGATAAAATTCTTTCATTCTATAGAGAAAAAGATGATGATAAAATTTTGGTAATCTTAAACTTATCTGATAACTCTGAGGAAATTTCCGTAAAAGATAAAAATTTACTCGGGAATTTTATAAATGTTATTTCAGAAAATTCTGTAAAGCTTGAACCGGAAAGTAAAATTAATTTAACCCCTTTTGAATATTTGGTTTTGGCAAAATGATGAAAAACGTCAAAAGTGAAAAGTGAAATGAAAAAATTTTTGTAAGAATTTTAATATTACAAAATTGTTTTTTTAAAGTTTATCGTCTTTACGTTTCAACATTTTTCGTTTCACCTTTTACGTTTGACTTTTTACCTTTCACTTCTTATCAGGTACAAAATTTAAAGAAATTGAGTTAACGCAATGACGTGTATTTTTTTCTGTAAATCTTTCACCAAGAAAAACGTGTCCTAAATGTCCGCCGCAATTATTACAAATTATTTCAGTTCTGTTTCCATCGTCATCTGGAACTCTTCTTACTGCACCCGGAATTTCATCATCAAAACTGGGCCAGCCGCAATGTGAATCAAATTTATCATCAGATTTATAAAGTTCAGCATTGCATTGTTTACATGTATATGTTCCGCTTTGTTTATTGTTTGTATATTTTCCGGTGTAGGGTATTTCTGTTCCTTTATGTAAAATTACTTTTGCTTCGTCCGGAGTTAATTTATTTAATTTCATTTTTTCCTGCGCATTGTTTATTGTTATAAAACTTGAAAGAAATAAAAAAAAAATTACCGCTCTCATTTCAAACCTTTCTTAATTATATTTGATAATTATAAAATCCGATCAATACTTTGTTCCCTTTCAGAAAGGACTTTCACGAGATGAAAATATACAACAAAATAATTTTAATATTTTTTTCAATTATTGTTTTTTCATGCAATACAATTAATGTAAATCATTCTACTGAAAAAAAGAGAGAGGTTTTAACAAAATATACTGAATTAAAAACCATTTTTTCAGAAGAAGTTGCTGATTCTTTTTACTTATATATTCGTGTTCCAAAAAATTACGAAACCGAAAATAAATCGTATCCCGTTTTGTATTTGTTAGATGGCGATATTTCATTTAATATGGCGACGAGCATTGTAAGATATTTGCAGTATGGAAATGATGTTCCGGAAATTATAATTGTAGGAATTGGTTACGGAACAATGATGAACGATAATAAAATAAATTTTAGAGAACGCGATTATACTTTCTCTAAGAATGATTTATTTAAACAATCCGGTGGAGCTGATAAATTTTTAAATTTTATTAAAAGTGAATTAATTCCATTTGTTGAAAAAAATTATAGAACATCGGGAACCAGAATTTTAAGCGGTTATTCTTTGGGTGGATTATTTACAACTTACAGTTTATTGAAAGAGAAAAATTTGTTTTCTTCATACATTGCCGGAAGTCCGTATTTAAAAAGCGATATAGATTCATTGTTAATTCTTTCGAACAGTTTGGAAAATTTTGATGGAAAACTTTTTATCACAATTGGAGAATTAGAAAGCGAAAGTGACTATAAAATTCCTATAAAAAAAATTGTTGATATGTTTTCAAAAAAGATTAAAAATAAAGACAATATTAAAATGCAAATTTTTGAAAACGGAACACATTTTACTTGTCCACCAGAAGCTCTTACATATGGATTGAATTTTATATTTTCTAAAAAATAATATTTTATACTTTTAAAGAATTATAAATCAAAACTTTTTCTATAATATCTTGTAGAATACTCAAACAAAATTAAAAGAAAGAATTTGGTGAAAATGAGAAAAATTACTTTAATTCTTGTATTTATTACAGCTATTTTATCTTTCAATAAAAATATTTTTTCGCAAAATCTGAAGAAAGTAAAAATAATGGATAAAAAAAACAATATTGAAATTGCAACTTTTGGAACCGGTTGTTTCTGGTGCACAGAAACAATTTTTGAAAAATTAAAAGGCGTTGAATCTGCCGTTTCCGGCTACAGCGGTGGAACAAAAGAAAATCCAACTTACAAAGAAGTTTGCACTGGCGAAACTGGTCATGCTGAAGTTATACAAATTACTTTTAATCCATCTGTAATTTCATTTAAAGAATTGTTAGAGGTTTTTTGGAAAACCCACGATCCAACAACTTTAAATCGACAAGGCGAAGATGTAGGAACTCAATACAGATCAGCAATATTTTATCATAATGAAGAACAAAAAAAGTTAGCAGTGGAATATAAATCAAAATTAGAAACTGCTAAAGTTTATAAAAATCCAATTGTAACAGAAATAACAAAATTCTCTAAATTTTTCCCGGCCGAAAATTATCATCAAGATTATTATGAGCAAAATAAAACTCAGCCATATTGCAGTTTTGTAATAACACCAAAAGTTGAAAAGTTCAAAAAAGTATTTGAATCAAAATTGAAATAAATTTGATTTCAATAATTGTATTAGCATTTACAAAACAGAAAACCCGTCTTTTTTAATTGTTTTTGGTTTTATTCGATAATTCTAAGTATGAAGACGAATAAAGTTAACGCTATGTTAAAACTTTTTTTAAAGTTTTTTTGGGATGATAATTATAAGTCAGAATCGGACTTAAATGTCTCAAGAAAATTGTTGATGACGAATTATATAATAATTGTCACAACCTTTTTTTTACTTTCGTTTGGTTTTCTTGCAATTGCACAGAATAATTATATAGTTGGCTTTTTAGATTTTACAATTTTTATAATAATCTCTATTACACGTTTTTTTTATTTTAAAAATCACGATTCCAATTTTTTAAGTTACTTAATAATAAATCTATTTGGTGTTTTCCTTCTTTTTCTCGTTTATAGAGGAGGTGTAAATTCATCCGGTTCATTGTGGTCATTTATTTTTCCGGTAACAGTGATGTTCCAAATAGGAAGAAAAATTGGCGGTATTTATACAGCAATTTACATTTTGGTAGTTATTGTTCTATTTTCTTTCAATTTAACATTATTTCCCTACTCAATTAATTTTAAACTTCGCTTTGTCGGTTCGTTTTTAGCAACATCAATAATTAGTTATTTTATTGAATTTATTAGAGAAAAAACTCAACTTGCCTTGGAAGAAACTAATAAGAAAATTAAAAACTCATTTTCAAATTTGGAACAAAAAGAAAAAGAACTCGCCGAGCGGGAAAAACATTATAGAACTTTATTTGAATGCTCAAATGATGCAATATTTTTAATGGATGGAAATACATTTATAGATTGCAATCCAAGAACCTTGGAAATGTTTGGATGTAAAAAAGAAGATATAATTAATCAGCCTCCGTATAAATTTTCTCCAAAGTTTCAAGCTGATGGTCAATTATCCAAAGATAAAGCTATTTCCAAAATTTCTCTTGCCTTAAATGAAAGTTCACAAGTTTTTGAATGGACGCATTGTAAATTAGATGGAACAAATTTTTTTGCCGAAGTAAGATTAGACTCCGTTGAATTAAATAATAAACAATTGCTTCTAGCAAGCGTTAGAGATATTACCGAAAGAAAAATTGCTTCCGAAAAACTTAAAGTTGCAAAGGAAAATGCTGAAAAATCAGACCGATTGAAATCGGATTTTCTTGCACAAATGTCTCATGAAATTAGAACTCCAATTAACACAATTTTAAATTATACTTCTTTACTTCAAATGGAATTTGAAAATAATGTAAGTGAAGACAATGCCGGAAGTTTTAAAGCAATTCAAAAATCATCACAAAGATTAATAAGAACCATTGATTTAATTCTAAATATTTCTGACGTTGAAGCCGGAACTTACGAACCGACTTTTGAAAATATAAATATACTTGCAAAAGTTTTGGAACCTATTGTTGGCGAACTTTATCCTGCAGCAATGAACAAAAAATTATCTCTTACTTTAACTTATCCTAAAAACAAAAGATGCTGTAAATCATATGTTGATATTTATACTGTTTATCAAGCTGTTTCAAATCTAATTGATAATGCAATAAAATATACTGACTCCGGTGGAATTAATATTTCGATTGTAAATTTTGAAAAAAATTATCTTATAAAAATTTCGGATACCGGCATTGGAATTAGTGAAGAATATTTACCTCATCTTTTTGAAAAATTTAGTCAAGAAGAAAGTGGTTACGGCAGAAAATATGAAGGAAATGGTTTGGGTTTGTCGTTAGTTAAAAAATATTGTGAAATAAATAATATCAAGATTTCTGTCGAAAGCAAGAAGGGAATTGGTACCACATTTATTCTTGATTTTCAAAAAGCCAGCATATAGTTTTCTCCATCAATTAAATCTCATATTTTTTTATGCAAAACTTTTGGAACGAGCGATATTCTCAAGAAGAATATATTTATGGAATTGACCCAAATCGGTTCTTTAAAGAAAACTTAGAAAAACTTTCTCCTGGTAAAATTTTACTTCCCGCTGAAGGCGAAGGAAGAAATGCTTCTTTTGCCGCCAAATTGGGTTGGGAAGTTTTTGCATTTGATTCAAGTAATGTTGCAATAGAAAAAGCTAATAAACTTTTTGATTCAAATAATGTTAAAGTTAATTATTTTTTGAAAACTCTTGAAGATTTTACCTGGGAAAAGAATTTTTTTGATTGTATTTCCTTAATTTTTGTTCATCCGCAAGAAATTATGAGAAAAAATATTCATCAAAAGATGATTGATTTTCTAAAACCCGGAGGAATTTTAATTTTAGAAGGATTTTCAAAAGATCAGATTAAAAACAAATCCGGCGGACCAAAACAAGAAAATATGTTGTTTTCAGAAAAAATTATAAAAAGGATTTTGAATCTCTTAAAATTATTGAGTTGAATTTAGTAGAAACGGTTGTTTCGGAAGGAAATCATCACAAAGGTAATGCTTCTGTAATTGATTTAATTGCTGAAAAATCATAACAGACCCCGTCTCCTAAATATTTATTAATAATTCTTGTAAATTATTAAATATTTTTGTTCCGGTTTTGCTCAATGTTTCTTTATTTTGGTGACCGCTTGCAACAAGAAAACAATCTGCGCCAATTTCTTGTGAAACTTCAAAATCGTGGATTGTATCTCCAATCATTAATGTTTCGCCGTGTCCATTTCCAATAATTTTAATTAGGTTTTTCCCTAATTCTAACTTTCCTGCTGCATAAATATTATCTAATCCAACAATATGTGAAAAGTATTTTGTTAGATTAAATTTTTCCGTCATTTCAACTAATTTATCTTGTTTATATGCAGAAAGCAAAGATTGTTCAATTCCCAAATTTTTAAACTTTTCCATTGTTTCTAAAAGTCCGGAATGAAGCGAACATTCATATTTTCTATTCTCGTATTCGTCCATCCATTCTTTTCCAACTCTTTCATATGATTCTTTTTCAAAATCAAATCCGGCGGCGATATAATAATTTATTACCGGAATTGTAAAAATTGATTTATACTTTTCAACTGAAATTGTTGGAAGATTTTTTTTTCTAAATAAATTATTGCCCACATCTACGCAAAGATTTAAATCGTTTAAAATTGTTCCGTTCCAATCCCAAATAATGTGTTTATACTTCTTAATATTCATTGTTGCAAACCGACATCGTTAATTTTACTTACTCAAAGTTACTCAATTTTGTAATTCAATAGAATTCCGCTAAAATTATTTTTGTATCCAAAACCTTTCTTAATAAAGATATTTTTCTGCCAACCGATAATTAAGATGAATTTATTTTATGAACAAGAATTCTATTGAATATAATTGTAAAAATATTAGAAAAATTATTTAACTGGGGAGTTGTATCTCTATACGATAAAACTACTGATAAAAAAAATGAGATTTGCGTAAGACTTAACCCAATAAATTTAAAGTTTCCCAATCAATTGGAAATAGAATATTTAAAGTATTTTAAAAGAAATTCTAAACTTCAAATTAAAATTTCTTCTGTTGTTGGAGGTTTATTTTTTGTTGCTTTTTTTCCTTTCGATATTTATTTGGTCCCAGAATTATTTAGTGATTTTTTTATTCTAAGAATAATTGTTTCAATTTTTATTGTTTTTATAGCATTTTTTGCAAGTAGATTAAACAATTTTGAAATTTCGCAATTTCTATTATCTGCCGCAACAATTGTTGTTGGGTGCGTTGATATTTTATTTATTGTAATTGCATTTCCAAAATTAAATGATTCATATTACGTTGGAATAATTTTAATTTATTTCTGGAGTTATGTTTTTTTAAAACTAAGATATTATTGGGCAGCCTTTTCCGGATTATCAATATTTGCAGTATATGTTTTTGCAACTAACTTTTTAGTTAATCTTGAACCTCAAATTTCATTTATAAGCATATTTTATCTTTTTGCGGCAAACCTTGCTGGAATTGGAATTTCTTACACATTAGAATATTATTCCAGAAAAGAATTTTTCCAGCAGATTATGATAAAAAATTCTCTTGATATAAATTTTGATCTAAAAGAAAAAATTAGCGAAAGTAAAAAAGTAATTAGTCAAGCTCAAGAAAAATTGATGCTTCAAAGCAAGGCAATAGAATCCGCAGCAAATTGTATTGTAATTGTTAATAAAAGGGGAAATATTATTTTCTGTAATTCAGCCGTATCTGTTGCTACCGGTTATAATAAAGAAGAATTACTTGGAAAAAACCCAAGAATTTTCAAATCTGGAAAACACGATCATACTTTTTATAAAAATATTTGGACAACTATTTTAAGTGGAAATGTCTGGAGTGGAGAAATAATTAATAAAAAGAAAAATGGTGACTTGGTTTATGAAGAAATGATGATTGCTCCCGTTACAGAAAATGGGTCAAATATAATAAGTCATTTTATAGCCATAAAACAAGATGTTTCTTCCCGAAAAGAAATGGAAAAAAATCTTTTAGAAAGTGAACGCCGATTTAGAAGTTTGTTTGAAAATGCAACTCTTGGTTTATATAGAACTTCTGAATGTGGAAAGGTTTTAATGATGAATAATGCATTGTTTAAAATGCTTGGATACAATTCTTTTGAGGAAATGCAAAACTCTGATTTAAATTCAAGTGGATATGTTAATCCTGCAAGAAGAAAAGAATTTATTGATAAAGTGAAAAGTGAAGAAATTATTATTGGGTTTGAATCCGAATGGCAAAAAAAAGATTGTTCAATAATTCATATTTCAGAAAGTGCGAGAAAAGATTTAGATGAAAATGGAAATTTAATATTTGAAGGAACCGTTGAAGATATCACAAAAAGAAAATTAGCAGAAATTGAATTACAACAATCCAAAGAATTATTACAGAAGGTTTTTGATAATGTTTATAACGCTATTTTCATTCACGACGTTGATGGAAAAATTTTAAATGTTAATAACAAGGTTTTAAGTTTATACAATGTCTCATTACAGCAAGTACAAAAATTAAGCATTCCGGATTTTTCTGATACAAATAATCCGTTTGAAAAAGTTAAAGAAATGTGGCAAAAAGTTTTAGCCGGAGAGACTTTTTTATTCGAGTGGAAAGCAAAGCGACCTTTTGAAGAATATAGTTTTGATGTTGAGGTGTTTCTTTCAAAGATTTCAATAAGTAATAAAAATTATATATTGGCAAATGTTAGAGATATTACAGATCAAAAAAGGTCTGAGGTTGCTTTGGTTGCAGCAAAAGTGAAGGCTGAAAAATCAGATAAATTAAAATCTGAATTTCTTGCTGGAATGTCCCACGAAATTAGAACACCAATAAACACAATATTGAATTTCATTTCGTTAATAAAATCAGATTTGGGCGAAAACATAAACGAAGATGTGGCGTCTTCTTTTGAAATGATAGACAATGGAAGTCGGCGATTAATTAGAACTATCGATTCAATTATTAACATGTCACAATTGCAAACCGGTTCATATGATGTAAGATTAGAAAGAGTTGCTGTGTCTGAAATTCTTTCGCACGTTTTTAATGAATTTAGACATTTGGTAGAACAAAAAAATCTCAAATTTGAATTGTTTGTAAATTCCAACGATACTTTTGTAAACGGAGATTCTTATACAATAACCCAACTTTTTATAAATCTAATTGATAATTCTATTAAGTATACTCAAGTTGGAAAAATACAAATAATTATTTCCTCTGAAGAAAATTATATTATTACAAAAATTGCGGATACCGGAATTGGAATTTCGGAGAATTTTATTCCAACACTTTTTGAGCCGTTTCAGCAAGAAGAAATGGGTTATACAAGATCTTTTGAGGGAAACGGATTGGGACTTGCTTTGGTTAAAAAATATTTGGAGTTAAATAATGGGATAATTGCCGTTGAAAGTAAGAAAGGTGTGGGAAGTACATTTACCGTAAAATTATTAAAATCATCTCAATAAAATTTTTTCTGATTAACAAAAACACTGTTGTAAGTATTGAATTGTTTTAAATCCAAAATATTGTACAAATAGTTTGATATTTAATTTTTCTTCTTCGTTTTCTCCCACTCGATGACAGATAACAATAAAAAACCTAAATATTGAAAATCAAATCAGTTTTAAATTTTCAGCAAAAATATTTCGATAATGATATATTATTTAACTTATTGGATTAAAAATGAAAAAAATTAGTAGAACTTATAGATTTTACTTTTTTATTCTTTGTTTTCTTTCGCCAATCTTTTCTCAAGCACAGACAAATATTTTTGAAAAAGAATTAGATTTAGAAACATGCATATCTCATGCTTTAAAAAATCATCCTATGAATTCTGTAAACAAAAATTCAATTGGAATTTCTGAGTCGCAATTAAATCAAGCAAATTCTGCATATTGGCCGCAAATTAATTTAACAGCTTCTGTTTCAACAATGGATGAATCGCCGAATTTTATTTTTCCGGCATCAACGTTTAACGTTCCTTTGGAAATACCCGGATTAGAATTTGGTGGAATTGAAGTTCCCGAACAAAATATCAAACTTTTTGATAAAACAATGATTATGGGTTCTCTTGAATTGGTTTATCCGCTCTATACGGGGGGATATATTTCTTCGTTGGTGGGACAAGCAGAAAGCGCTTTGCTTCTTGCACAAGAAGAAGCAAGAAAAAATGAACTCCAAATAATTTCTGATGTTAAAAAAAGATTTTATGCGGTTTATCTGCTTCAGCAACTAACAGAAATTGGCGAAGAGTCTTTAAGTAGATTAGAAACAACTTTAGAGTTGACGGAAAATTTATATTTAAATGGGTCGGGAACTGTAACAAAAACTGATTTTCTTAAGAATAAAATTCTAGTAGATAATGTTAGATCTATAAATTTTTCATTTAAGCACAATTTGGAATTGGCAAAATCTGCCTTACTAAATTCTATGGGAGAAAAATTAAACCATAATATTTCCGTTACAAAGGATTCCATTCAAAATAAAAATATGATTTTAGATTTTGGCGAATTATTAAGCACGGCTTATAAAAATAATCCCACTTGGAAAACTTTGGAAATTGCTCATTCAATTTTTGAAAATAAAGTTGATGAAGCTTACAGCGGACATTTACCCAAGGTGGGGTTAATGGGTTCGCTAAGTATGATAGAAAACTCATATAAATATGGATTGGTAAGCGATAGAAACAAATTTAATTGGACGGTTGGTGTTGGTGTGCAGCTTCCAATATTTAATGGATTTAGAGCTTCTGCAGAAGTTGACGAAGCAAATTTTAGATTAGAAAAAATTAAAAGTCAGAAAAAATTATTAGAAAATGGTTTGGAAATTTTAGTTAAAAAAACTCTTGTAGAATTTAACTCGGCTTCTGATCAACTATCTGCGTTAAAAAGTGCAATGATTTCTGCAGTAGAAAATTGTGAGCTTAACGATAGAGCATACCAAAGTGAACTTGTTGAACTTCAAGAATTACTAGAGGCTCAATTGTTTGAGGCAATTATGAAAGTACAATTTTATAAAGCCCAATTTACTTATTATGAAGCTTTCACCGAATTAGAATTTACAATTGGAAAAAATCTGAATTAAATTTTATGGAAAATTCAAAAATTAAATTTCTTTTTGCTTTTTTACTTTTTACGGGCGGATTGTTTTCTCAGTCAAAAAGCGTAAAAAATAATTTAAAGCCTATTTACGTTGGTTTCTCAATTTCATTGTTTAATGATGTTGATATTAGAGACGCAACTGCTGCAATAAAAATGTGGGGTAACGAGTTATTAAAAGACATGAATACACAATACACTCCGGAATCTAATATTTATGAATCAAATACTGAAATTGTTGAAGCGCTAAATAGTAGAAAAATCGATTTAATAGCCTTACCCGTTACAGATTATCTAGAAATTTGCAACAAAACAGAGGTTGAACCTACTTTAACAACAATGGTAAACGGAAAACCCGGATATGAATTTATTATTGTTGTTAGAAAGGATAAAAATTATAAAAAGTTAGAAGACTTAAAAAATACGAAAATAAATATTCCTTCAAAAACCAGTGGTAATATAGTAAATATATGGTTAACGGTTTTTCTTAATGAAAAAGGAAAGAATTTTGATAATTTCTTTGCGGAAGTAAAAGAAACCGAAAAGCCCTCAAAATCTTTATTGCCGGTGTTTTTTAATCAAGTTGATGCCAGTGTTATTTCTGCGGAATCTTTTAATACAATGTTAGAATTAAATCCTCAATTAAAAAACGAACTAACAATAATTGAAAAAAGTCCAATTCTTCTTGGTGGAATTATGTGTTTAAACAAAAGTATAGATACTCAACTTAAAAAATCGCTTTTTGATGTTGGTTTTAAATTAGATAAAACTGTTTCCGGAAAACAAATTTTAAACCTATTTAAAGCAGAAAAACTTGTTCGCTTTGAAGAAATACATCTTAAAAATATTCTTGAGCTAACGGAAAAGTATGCGAAAATTAATAAGAAAAAAATGTAAAAGAATAAATCAAGTTTTTGAATAATGAAAAAACTTTTTACAAAAATCATATTCAAGATTTATTTTACAATAACTTTATTGCTTTCTATAAGCCCTAAAATTTTATTTGCTCAAGCTATTGAAACAAAGTCCGAAGCAAATATTGGAATTACAAAAGAGATGTTTTCCGATGTAAATATTAGAGATGCAAAGGCAATAATAAACTTGTGGACAAAAATGGTTCATGAAAAGGTTGCGTACAATGTTAAATCATCTTCTTTCATATATGAAGATATGCAACAATTAATAAAGGATATTAATGAAACAAAGGTTGATTATATTTTTTTAAGTACTCCTCAATATTTAAAATATAAATCATCTTTAAAATTAAAACCCTACTATGGAACTTTGATAAATAAACAGAAGTCTTTTGATCTTTATCTAATGATTAGAAACAATACGAACATTAAAATTTTTAGTGATTTAAAGAATTCCTCTATTGCGGTTCAGGGTGGAAGGTTTAAATTAATTGGGAAATTATTTCTTGATTATTTATGTCTTAAAAATGGTGTTACTGAAAAAGAGAAGTTTTTCAAAAAAATTATATATGATGATAATGCCTCAAAAACAATTTTAAGTACTTTTTTTGGAAAAACAGATGCATGTATAGTTACAAACAGCACTTTTGAAATAACTTCAGAAATGAATCCACAGATAAACAATACCTTAAGAATTTTTAGTGAGAAAGAAAATTTAGTTAACGATTTGTTCTGTTTCCGAAATGATATTCCGAAAAATGAAGTAGCAAGAGCAATTGGTTTTGGTGATCAAATCGATTCCGATCCAAAATCTTCTCAGATTTATAAAATATTTAAAATTGATGGATCTTTTCTATTAAGTGATTCCGATCTGGCTTCAACTTTTGAATTTTGGGAAGGCTACAACAAACTTAAAAAGAAAAACTAATTTGAATAATATTGTTAAGATATTGTTTAATTTTTTTCTGATAGCTTTTATTATGGTTAATCGAAATGATGAAGCCGTTTTTGCTCAGACAAGTATTAAAAGTAATTATACCTTGGGAATGTCTGTTGATTTATTAGAAGATGTAAATATTAAAGATGCAAAGGTAACGCTTGATTTATGGACTAAGTTGCTGGCTTCAAATATGAAAGAAGTTGAAAAGCTTGACGTAATATTTATTAACGGTGATGATGAGCTGCTAAAAGCGGCAAATAAAGATTTGGTTGATATTCTATATATTAGTTCTCTGCAATATTTAAAAAACACAGGGAATTTGAATATTGTTCCGCTCGTAAAAACACATATAGATGAAAATGCCTTTTATGATATTGTAATTTGTTCATACAAAGGATCAAATATTAATGATTTTCTTTCTATGAAAGATAAAAAGATTTTAGTACAGGGCGGAAAGTATAAAAAGATAAATGAACTTTGGCTTGATTTACTTTGTTTACAAAATGGAATTACCGATAGAAACAAATTTTTTAGAAAAGTAGAGTTCACAGAAAAGCCATTACAGACTGTGCTTCCGGTTTTCTTAAAGAAAACGGATCTTTGTCTGGTAAACAGTGGTTCGTTGGAAATTTTATCAGAAATGAATCCGCAGATTCTAAAATCTTTAGAAATACTCTTTAAAAGAACTCGTTTGACAAATGATCTTATTTGTGTAAACAAAAATTTATCTGAGGAAAATCGGAAATTAATTCTAAATTTTTCTATTAACCATAAAAAATTGCCCAAAACCGACCAGATTTACAAAATATTTAAAACCTTTGGTGCTTCTGAGGTAAAAGAATCTGATTTAAATGGTATAAGATCACTATTTAATGAATATCAAGATCTGGTAAAGAAAAAACAACGCTGATTATGAAAAACAGAAAAACAATATTTTTTAGAATAACTTTACTTTCTTGGTTGTTAATTATTGTAACTCTTGCAATTTTTATTTTCTCTACAATTCCGTTCCAAAAGCAAATGTTGATCGAAAGAATGAACACCGAAGCAAGAGATATTGCTTCTTCGATAAGTCAAGTTACTGCTACGGCTATTATTTCCGAGGATTATAGTTTTGCTCTGGAACATTGTTTAACCGTTGTTCAAGAAAGTAAATCAATTCAATATACAATAATTACAAAGAAAGACGGATTTTCTCTTAAAATCCTTGATTCTGGTTGGAGCATGGATACTTTAAATGGAGTTTGGGTTGAAGAAAATATTGATAGTTTGCACAGCAAGTTTATTTTTGAACCAATGTTGAATGAAGAAATTTTTTACTACAAATATCCTTTTAGTTATTCCGGTATTGATTGGGGTTGGATTCA
The DNA here is from genome assembly GCA_041741395.1 of Melioribacteraceae bacterium. Taxonomy (GTDB): domain Bacteria; phylum Bacteroidota; class Ignavibacteria; order Ignavibacteriales; family Melioribacteraceae. The sequence goes on along the minus strand of JBGSKB010000020.1, from coordinate 2,422 downwards.
TATTGGATTAAGTTTAACAAACTATAATGATGGCATAAAACAAATTTATTTAAGAACTTTAACTTCCTCGCTGGTAGCAATTTTAATTGGATTTTTTGCATCAATTTTTATTGCACAAAAAATTAGCAAACCAATATATCATCTAAATGAAGTTACAAAAAAAGTAACACAAGGAAATTTATCCGTTCGCTCTGAAATAAAATCTGGAGATGAGCTTGAGGGATTGTCAGAATCTTTTAACAAAATGACAGAAGCCTTAAGTGAGGCTCAAACAAATCTTGAGAAAAAAGTGCTGGGGCGTACAGCAGAATTGGCGGAATCCAATATTGCGTTAGAAAAAGAAATTTCCGAAAGAAAAAAAGGAGAGCAACTTCTACAAACTTCATTAAGCGAAAAAGAAGTTCTATTAAAAGAAATTCATCATCGGGTAAAAAATAATTTACAAATTATTTCCAGTTTGCTTTATCTACAAAGTAAAAAATTTGAGAATGAAGATATTCAAAATATATTTAAAGACAGCCAAACACGCGTAAAATCAATGTCATTGGTTCACGAAAAACTTTACCAATCAAAAACTCTTTCCCATATTGATTTTAAGGAATATATACAAAATTTAACAAATTATATTTTCAACTCTTATAAAAATAATTCGCACATTAGAACAGTTGTTCATTCTGAAGACATAAAATTAAACATTGATACGGCGGTACCTTGCGGATTAATTATTAATGAAATTGTTTCAAATTCTATGAAATATGCATTTCCTGAAAATCACAATATTGAAAAACCTAAAATAAGTGTTTCGTTAAAAAAACTTGATGAATTGAAATATAATTTAACCATATCCGATAATGGAGTTGGGCTGCCTTCTGATTTTGAAAAACGCACATCAAAATCATTGGGATTTCAACTTATAAATAGTTTGATAAATCAAATTGAGGGTTCTATTCAGATAACCAACAAAGTGGGAACTGAATATGTTATTAATTTTATTGATAGAAATAAAGTAAGAACAAAAGAAACATGAGTAAGCCAAAAATTTTAATTGTTGAGGATGAAAGCATTGTTTCGTTGGAAATCCAGAGTCGGCTTGACGATTTAGGATATTCTGTTTCCGATGCAGTTTATAGCGGCGAAGATGCGATTGTTTCGATTGAAAAATCATTTCCCGACTTGATTTTAATGGACATAAATTTACGCGGTGAGCTTGATGGAATTGATACAGCCAATCAAATAAGAGAAAGGTTTAATATTCCAATTATCTACATGACCGCTTATGCAGATGATGAAACTCTGCAAAGGGCAAAGGTTTCCTCACCTTACGCATATATAATTAAACCAATTGAAGTTCGTGAGCTACACACCTCTATCGAAATTGCATTATTTAAATCTTCAATGGAAAAAAAATTAATTGAAAGTGAAAAACGATTCAGAAGTTTATTTGAAAATTCAACTCTGGGAATTTATAGAACTTCGCTTTCCGGTGAACTTTTAATGGCAAATAATGCTCTAATAAAAATGTTGGGACTTGATGAGGATGATCTAAAATTTAACAGAGTTATTACTTCTGGTTATGTTGATACTAAAAGAAGAAAAGAGTTTGTTGAATTATTGAATAATGATAAGTTACAACAACATGTTCTAAACGGCGGAAATATTTTTGGTTTTGAATCGGAATGGCGTAAGAAAAACGGAAGCATAATTTATATTTCCGAAAGTGCAAGAAAAGATTTTGATGAAAACGGAAATGTGGTTTTTGAGGGAACCGTTGAAGATATTACTGAAAGAAAAATGACTGAATTAAAACTTAAGGAGTCTAAGGAAATACTTCAGACGGTTTATGATAATGTTTACCATTTAATATACATTCACGATGTTAACGGCAAACTTATCGATGTAAACGAGAAGGTTTTATCATTTCATAAAATTGACAGAATTCAAGCTTTAAATTCAAATATTATGGATTTTGCAAGTGACGAAAATTCTTTGGAAAAAGCCAAATTTTATTGGGAACGGGCTTTAGCCGGAGAAGACCAATTGTTTGAGTGGAAAGGGAAACATTTAGGTGGTAGCTCTAATTATAATGTTGAAGTTTTTCTTACAAAAATTTCATTTAACAACAAGGATTACATTCTTGCTAACGTTAGAGATATAACTGATAAAAAAATATCACAAAAAAAACTTTTAACCACACAAATGGCTTTTGAAATGATAAGGGCCCCAATATTTTTTATTAGTAAAAATTCTGAGATTCTTTATGTAAATAATGCCTGTGTAAAAATGCTGGGTTATTCATTTGATGAGCTTACAAAAATGAGGATTCCGGATATTGATCCAAATTGGAATCAAGATTATTGGGATAATGTTGGTTTTCCAAGATTGGTTAAGCAAGGAGGTGATCACTTTGAAACCGTACAAATTA
>JBGSKB010000019.1:0-11613 GCA_041741395.1 Melioribacteraceae bacterium | reverse complement strand
TTTTTATTTTTTTCATCAAAAAGTAATGCCGCTTCTCGAGTTTCTGATTTTGTATTTATTGAACTGAAATTAATATTTTCTTTTTCTAGAATTGATCTAATTATTTTACCTTTGTTTCCACCAAGAAAAGTTAAAGAATGATTTTGAATTCCTAAAAAATTTAATTGCCGACTAATATTAATCCCTTTTCCACCAGCAGAATAATTTTCTCGGTAAGCACGGTTGCTTTGTGAAAGATTTTGGAAAAATAAATTTCTTTCTAATAACGGATTTAATGTAACTGATAGTACCATTTTTTTAAGGTCTATATCTAAACCAATCTCCGTATGCCGGATTTTCTAATCTGTAATCACCAAAATTTGTTTGATCGACAAAAATAAAACTTCTATTCAAAACGTAATAATCCCAAATTTCATAAGGCTTTGAATCAATCTCATACGGTCTTCTTGTAACTTGATCTGGTGGACCAAGAGTTATATAAACCATTCCCATATCACTTCTCCAGCCTTTAAAGTAACCGTCAAAATTATCATTTGCATATTCAACTCTTCTGTAATATTCATTCAAAGTTTCATTTTCAATTGTATTAGGCGAAGGATCCAGCCTTTTCCAATAATTTAAATATCGTTTTAATTTTTCATTATAGCTTTCACCTTCTTCAAGGTATGATATATCATCTGAATTTGCAATATATTGCATTTGCTTAATTGACTCATCTAAATCCTTAATTGAAGTCGGATAACCAAATATTTTTGAATAGAATTTTTTTGCTATTCCCTTAATAATTTTATGATTTTCATCATTAACTTTTACAACTATTTGATAATCGCCTAAAGCAAATTTTATGTTTTCCAAAGTTTCATGAATTTCATTTTTTCCAATTTTAAGTTCATGTACAACATCATTTTTGAAAAGCAATACACCTTCTTTATCAACAATATTGTAGGAAATATTATGTTTGCCTTCTTTATTTGTGTAAAGTTCATAAAAGAAAGATAATGCAGAATCTTGTGAAGTAACCATATTTGAAATATTTGGAATAATTTTGCTTCCATCTTTTGTTTCAATAAATTCAGAAACAAGAACAATATCACTCAAATCTATATCCTTAGAAAATTCTCTTACTTTAATATTCTGTTCAAACGGATGATATTTTCTTGATTCCAAATCTTCAATTTTGCAAACAAATTTATATTCGCCAGGCTCTAAAGTAATTGACTTATAACTAATATTATAACTTGAGTTTGATTCGGTTTGCTTAAAAATTTGGGTGTTTACTTTTTCATTCCATTGTTTTTCTAATTTCAGAATATCGCCTTCGGAATCATAAAGTGAAACGGTTACGGCATATTTTGCGGAATATCCAAAAGAGGATTTTATAAACTGAATATTTGCATATGGAATTTTTATGAAAACATCAATTTTGGATTTGCCTGAATCTTGACTTGCATAATTTGCAATATCAATATAAAATTTTGGCACTAATCCCGAAGAATCTCCTCTTCTGGAATATTCAACTTGACCAAAAATGTTTGATAGACAAATAAGTAAAATAAAAAGTGTTTTCATTTTAGTTCCCAAATTTTAAACTAATTTTCCATATAAATCATACTCATTACAATCCACAATTTCAATGAAATAAAATTCACCCAGTTTTAACATTTTATCTTCAGCTTTAATTAGAACTTCTCCGTCAACTTCTGGCGCATCCCATTCAGTTCTGCCGATAAAATATTCACCATCTATATCATCAATAATAACTTTAATTTGTTTACCGATCATTTTACTATTTTTTCTTAAAGAAATTTCCTTCTGAATTTCCATAATTTCTGATTTTTTTTCTTCCTTAATTTCTTCAGAAAATTTATCGCCTAAAATAAAACTCGGTGTGTTTTCTTCAACCGAATAATTGAAAACTCCAATTTTTTCAAATTCAAATTCTTTAATAAAATTTTTTAATTCTTCAAATTCAAAATCTGTTTCATTTGGATAACCAACAATAAATGTAGTTCGTAATGCTAAATTAGGAATTTTAGTTTTTAGTTTTTGCAAAAGATTTATTGTTGTGTTTTTTGTAATTCCCCTTCTCATTGATTTTAAAATTGAATCGGAAATGTGTTGTAACGGAATATCAATATATTTACAAATTTTAGGATTTAATGAAATTTCATCAATTAAATCTTCCGGGAAATGCGAAGGATATGCATATAAAAGTTTAATCCATTCAATTCCGCTTATCTGTGAAATTTTATTTAATAATTCGGCAAGATTTCGTTTTCCATAAATATCTTTCCCGTAATCTGTTGTATCTTGTCCAATTATAATTAATTCTTTCACACCTTTTTTTACCAAGGAATTTACTTCAATTAATAAATCTTCCATTGGTTTTGATTTATGCAAACCTCGCATTAATGGAATTGCACAAAACGAACAAGGATTATCGCAGCCTTCGGATATTTTTAAATATGCAAAATGTTTTGGAGTTGTTAATTCTCTTTCGCCCAATAATTCTTTTTTTAAATTTCCGCCAAACTCTTTAACGATTCCCTCGTAATCTTCGGTTCCGAAAAAAACATCAACATCCGGAATTTCAGATTTAAGTTCATCTTTAAATCTTTCCGATAAACATCCGGCAACAACAACCTTTTTAATTTTGCCTTGTTTTTTTAATTCGATGGCTTCAAGAATTGTGTTGATTGATTCTTCCTTTGCTGCATCAATAAATCCGCATGTATTTATAATTATGCTTTCTGAATTTTCTGAAGTATTTGTAATTTCAAAATTATTTGCAACTAGTTGTCGCGCTAAACGTTCTGAATCCACAACATTTTTTGAGCAGCCTAAAGTAATGATTTCAATTCTATTTTTATTATCTGACATAAAAAATTTTCTACGAAGTTGATAAACAAATTTACGATTTAAAGGTAAAGTTTGCGAAGTGTTTTATTTGAGAAGAACCATTTTTTTTACTTTCCTAAAATTTCCAAAACTAAGTTCGTAATAATAAATTCCGCTTGAAAGTTTAGTTCCGTCAAATTCAATTTCATAATTTCCGGCATTTTGTTTTTCATTCACCAAAATTGCAATTTCATTTCCAAGAACATCATATATAATTAATTGTAGAGACGCATAGCTATGCGTCTTTACATTTGACATTTCACTTTTGTCATTTGACAGAATTGAATATTTAATTGTTGTTGTTGGATTAAACGGATTTGGGAAATTTTGCTCAAGTTTAAATTCATTTGAAATTTTAGAACCATTTATAGAAGTAATTTCTGAGGTTCTGGTATAATAATACAAACTCGCTGGAAAATTAAAAGTACTTCCATTATAATCAATTTTTTCTTCGCTTAAAGTATAATAACCCATATCACCAAAAGGTTTCCAACAGATTGCTTCGCATTGAGTTTCATCTATTGAATTTTCAAATGGTAAAATTTCCGGTTGAGATAAACTTAACGCTTCTCCAATTGTTTCTGACGGATCTCTGTACCAATAAAAAATATGAGAATATGATTTTAATAAAATTTCAGTTCCGTTATTAGAAATATCGCCGGCAGTTATATAATTAAAGGGTTTGTCATCTTCCGGATCAAATTCTAATTTAATTTCAGCAGAAATTTCAGCTTCAATATTTGATGTTGTAGATTGCGGAAATGGTAATCGATAAATTCTAATTTTAGAATTTCTTTTACTTACAACTAATAAATCTTTTGTTAGAGGATCCAACATTAAAGTTTCTGCATCCCGCGGATCATCGGGATAATAAAAAGTAATTTTCTCTAAATTTGAAATTGAGGTAATTAGCGGATTTTGATTTAATAAAACTGTTGGTTCTTCTATTCTATAAATATATTTTAACGAAAATTGTCCGTCATTATCACCAATATCAGCAATATAAATATATGATTTCGAATTGTCCGGTCCGAGACCAACAGCAATATCTTCCCAATCTCTATTTTCAATTCCGGAAAGAAAATATTCGCCTAAATTATTTCCATTTGTATCAAGTGCAAAAATTCTATTTTTATCTCCGGAATCGTTGTGAGTCCAAATTACACCGGGATTTTTATAGCTTGCAGCAATGCCCGATGCTTCATCAATTTCATCATTCTCAACCAATCCAAAATTTTCTCTTTCCCCAAAAGTTGGTGGATTATTCTGCGAAAAAATTTGAACGAAACTGAACAAACAAATATAAAAGATTATTTTTCTTTGAATCATTTAGCTAATTTTTATAATACTGCATTGCTTTTGGAACTAATTTTTTCAAATCACTAATTCTTGTATCATTAGAAGGATGAGTACTCAAAAACTCCGGCGGTGCGCCTCCTCCTTGTGCTGCCATTCTTTGCCAAAAGCTCACAGCTTCATTAGGATTGTAACCAGCCATTGCCATAAAAATCAATCCCATATGATCTGCTTCACTTTCGTGCAATCTGCTAAATGGTAACAATACTCCTACTTGTGCTCCAACTCCAAAAGCCGTCATTGCTAATTGCTGAGTTAACTGCGGTTCATTCTGCAAAGCAACTTGTAATCCCATTCCGCCTAATTCAATTAATAGAGATTGACTTAATCTTTCACCACCATGTTCTGCAATTGCATGTGCAATTTCGTGTCCCATAACAGTTGCAATTCCGGCTTCATCTTGGCAGACTGGTAATATGCCAGTATAAAAAACAACTTTTCCACCGGGCATGCACCAAGCATTTACTTGTTCGCTTTCAACAAGATTAAATTCCCAAGAATATCCGTCTAGTTGGTCCGACATTTTCTGTTCAACGAAATATTGTTCAACTGCTTTTTGAATTTTTGAACCAATTTTTTTTATGAGTGCAATGTTTTTTGTGTCATTACTTAACTTATTTGTTTTCAAAAATTCATCATATTGCTGAAAACTTATTGACATTAATTGTGATGCTGGAATAATATTTAATTGATTTCTTCCGGTTACCGGAACCGTACTGCATGAATTAGTAAATATTGAAAAGGCTAACAAAACAACTAATAAAATTTTACTTTTCATTGTTACCTCATATTTTTAAAACTTATAAGAAATATTATTTAATTTTTTGAATAAACTCAATTGGAGCTCCATTTTCTTCAATGAATGCAACCAAATATTCATCCGAAGGACTATTTGGCTGTATTATTATTTGTTTACCCACAATTGCTTTGTAAATATCATCAACTTCAAAAGCAATATGAGGAATGTTCTTAACAATTTCCGGTAAATTACATTCCGGCAAAAATCTCATCCATTCAATTTTGAATTCACTTGTTTCATAACCCGAAACGTAAAATTTATATTTTTCTAAATATTCTTCATTAGGTTTAATTTCATTGGTAGGAATTCCTAAATGATGATATCTCAAGTTTGCATTTATCACTTTTGTTCCCACCCAATCATTTCACCATTTTTAAAAAAGTATGTTATCTCACCATAATACCATTGAGTAAATAAACCCCATTTTTCTCTATTCTTAGTAATTTTATCCGGTTTTCCCCAGCTATCTTCAAGCATTTTTTCTTTCATTCCTTTCCAAACTTGACCTTTTGCAATTCGAGATCCGTTTTCTTTTCCATAATTTTTAATAAGTTGCTTAATTCTTGCAGATTCAATGTTCTCATTCAATTTAACAATTGATTCTTTTAAACTGTCAATTTGTGCAACTAAAACAGATTTTTGAATTTGCAAATTTGATTTTTCAGTCGTCAAACTATCAATCAAAAAATTATATCTATCCTTAGAAATTTTAATTTCTGTTTGACTAAATATTGTTGAACAAATAAAGAAAAGAAACGGAATAAAAATTCTATACATAATGAAATCAAAAAGTTGAGAAATTTTTAATTATTGCGTGACAAATAAAACCAGATAAACGTAAACGGTTGGTGCTGTTAAAAAAAGTGAATCAAATCTATCAAAAATTCCTCCGTGACCGGGAATTAAATTTGATGAATCTTTAACACCAGCATCTCTTTTAAATAAGCTTTCTACTAAATCACCAAGTTGTCCAATTAAGCCAACAATAATTCCTATAACTATTGCATCAAACAAAGTTAAGCTATCCAAAACCAAAGCTTTTACTGCAATCATTACAAATACTGAAAATACAAATCCAGCAATTGCGCCTTCCCAACTTTTGTTTGGACTAACTCTTGGAAATAATTTATGTTTTCCGAAAGCTGATCCAATAAAAAATGCAGCCGAATCACAAATCCAAATTGAAGCTAAAATTGAAATAATTAAATATCCGCCTTCATCATATAATAATTCCGAAAAATTATAGAATTCTCTAATTGCCAAAATTGAGGAAGAAAATAATCCTAAATATAAAATTCCTAAAAATGTTGCACCGGTATTTAAAATTGCGGATGATTTATTTCTAAAAAGTTCTGAAAGTAAAATGAGAATTGCTGAAATTAAAATTATAATTTCAAACTGAGCAAAATTGAAATATTTATTTATCACTATAATTGAAACCGTTAAAAATCCCAAAATAAAATTTGGATAAATATTTTTTTTCTTAACTAATTCGGAAAATTCCCAAAACGAAATTAATCCGATGCCTATGACAAAAATTAGAAAAGGAATTCTTCCATAATAACATACGGCAAGAATTAATGGAATTGCAAAAATTGAAACTAAAATTCTAACCGAATTATTACCTAAAACCATTCTTTATTCTTCTTTATTGATATCATTGATAATTTCATTTGCATCACGGAAATCTTCTTTTTTGACCAAGATTTTTATAATTGATAAATCCCCGGGTGATGGAAAACTTTTATCTTGCTGAGATAGAATTATTGATTCAATTCCTGCACCTTCCAGATTGGATTTAATCATTTCTGCTTCAATTGTATCTGAAGTTGTAAACACAATTTCCCAATCATCATAATTGATGAGGTTTAATTCAAATTCTTCATTTGTAATTAATGTTGCTCCACATTCAACACAAACTTTAACTTCCTCAAGATATTCAATTTCACAATTTGGGCAAATCATTTTGCACCTCCTCATTATTTGTAAACTTAGTATAATTTTTCTTTACGTAAAACACAAATGCGGAAAATAAAACTAACAGCAAAATTAAAACAATTATGTGAGTGTTAATTCCTTCAGAATCAACAAAATTTGATTGCATTAATTCATCTTCTCCAAAAATGAAAAACGCAAAAATGGAAATAAAATTATTTAGAAAATGCAGTATGATTGGTACAATTATAGAATTACTTAAGTAAATTGAAAATCCTAAATACATTCCTAAAAGAATTAAAGGAATAAGTCCGTACGGATTAAAATGATAAATTCCGAAAAAGAAACTTGTAATAAAAATTGCAGTTAACGGTTTAAGTTTATATTCAAAACTTTTTTGAACGAACCCGCGAAAGAAAAATTCTTCACAAATTGCCGGAGTTATTGAAACTGTAATTATTATTAAAATTATTTCAAAAATATTATTTCCGGTAAGCAGTTGCATATATGATTCTTCAACGTATTTATCAAGTTCATCTAAAAAGTTTTTTATTCCTTCAACAAATAGAGATGATTGTGAAAGTTCATTTATCAAATAATTTTGAACGTGAAGATATTCTTGTAAAAGCGGCATTAAAATAATTAATCCTAATGCAAAAATACCGACTTCCTTAGGATTTGGCATTCTGAAACGCACAATTGATGTTACATCAATAAAAACCAATTTGCTGAAAAGTATTGCGGGAAAAAGTATAAATAAAATTTGGGAACCGATTGTTAACAAACGCATTAAGTTCATATCGGCATTTTTAATATCAAATCCAAAAATACCTAATGCTAAAAGTCCGCCACCAAATTGAAATATAAAAAAGACTGCTATTAATCCTAAAACTGCGGCTTTTGTCGGAGACATTGTTGGAACATTTTGAAATTTATTTGGATTATTTTCCGACTGATTTTGAGTATCAATATTGTTATTATTCATATTGATAAGATAAATAAAAGGTTTAAGTAATTCTACTTACTATTTTTAAGGTTACAAATTGAAAAATTCCAAAAATGAAAAAGTCGAAAATTGGATTAAAGAAATACATAATATTTCCGAAGAATTAAATTTAGTTCTAGGAAATTTTGATTCGGAATTATTATATAAAAAACCGTCACCAGAAAAATGGAGTATTTCTCAAATAATTGAACATATTATAAAAACAAACGAATCTTATTTTTCAATTCCGGAACAAATTAAAAATGGGAATTATAAACTTCCGGCAATTAGTAAAATCCCTTTGATTCCAAAACTTTTTGGTAAAACTATTTTATCAAGTGTAAAACCAACAAATGAAAGAAAAGTAAAAACTTTTCCCGTTTGGGAACCAAATTTGGAGAATAAGCAAAATAATATTTTGAATTTAATATTAGAACACAATAAAAGTTTAATCGATTTTTTACGGAATAATGTTGATTTGATTGAAAAGGAAACAATTATTTCATCACCGGCAAATAAAAATATTGTTTACAGTTTTGAAACAGCTATTGAAATTTTAATATCGCATGAACAAAGGCACATGAATCAAATTAAAGAAACTTTAAATTTGATTTAGAATTTTTATTTTGCTGAAGCTAATTTTGGTTTAATTCCTTCGTAGCTTGTAAGTTCCGCATCAATTGAACCAATAAGAATTTTAGATTTAACTTTTACCGGCATTTTAACTTCGTCATCAGTCAGCCAAACTATTATGTTTCCTTCATTTTTAAATAAGCCGCCTTCAACAACTAATGGTTCAATCATAATGCAATTAAAAGTTCCGGCATCGACTTTTACTTTTTCTTTTCCGCGGTAAACAACATCCAAAGGATAAACTTTATCTTTGAAAAAATTTTCCAAATGAAAACTTTCACCAACTTTTAAAGATTCAAAATCAAAAGTTCTTGCCAAATAAAAAGCCGAAACAATATCATTTACGTAATCCGGAATTTCATAAGTTCCTTTACTTGTTTTTGCCGAATTTTTTCTTTGATCAAAAAATGCAGAGAAATCTCTTGAAAAACTTCCTTCGCGAATGTGCTGCTCAAATCTCCATGGAAATAATCCTTTCACATCCAAATAAGTTTCGTAACGATCGCGAACTTTGAAAAACGGATCAAAACTTTCTACTGAATTTACATTAAATCTTACATGATACACATCGCGTTTTGCAATTTTTTTTATGGAAGGAATTTCCATAACAGCAACACCCGCTGTAACAAATCCGTATTTTACATCAAATGTTAATCTTTCTCCAACTGAAAATGCTTTATTTTCTAATTGTCTAAAATCATTTGTTTGAGCAAAAAGTGTTGTTATTCCAAAAATAAAAATTACAATTGTGGAATAAATATTTTTCAGCATCTTTTCTCCAGTTTCACAAAGTATTGAATATATTACAATAAATATTCTTTTAAGTTTCAAATCAATAATATTAATTCATAACTCATTTTCGAAAAAATAGAACTTTGATTGAATTACAAATCATTTTTTACTTTTTGGAAATGTACGGGTTATCTTTTATGTAAAATCTCCACATTAAATCCTTTGATTTTTTGATTCCAATTCGTTTTGTTGTAACAATTTCATTTTCATTAATTTTTGGTGAATCTAATAAATAAATTTCTTCTTTCGTCAAATCAATTCCATATTGATCTTTTGTAATATTGAAAGCTTTACAAATATTTCCAGGACCGCATAATAATTTTCTTATTTCAATTTCATTCAAATTAATTTTACCAAACCTATTTTGGGCAAAGATTTCAATTCCCTCAATCGGTTCCATTGCTCTAAGTAAAATTGCTGTACCATGATCTTTAATTCCGGTTACAACATTTGCACAAAAATGTTTTCCGTAAGTAAAATAAACATAAAGAAATCCGCCTTCTTCAAACATAATTTTATTGCGTTCGGTTTTGCCAAAAAAAGTATGAGCTGCTTCATCAATATTTCCATCATAAGCTTCAACTTCTACAATTTTTGCAGAAAGTTTTTTATCAATCCGCTTATCGTTAAAAACAAAAATTTTACCCAATAATTCCTTTGCAACAATTTGAACATCTCTTTTATAAAAAACTTTTTTTAATTTTTGATTCATAATTATGTTTTGAATAAAAAATTGGTATATCATGAAAACTAAAAAATATTCTACTGTCTTACTAACTTCAATATTATTTTTAATTTTAATCGGAATGTTTTCTCCAATTCCGGAAGAAGGAATGTTTCCATTAAGTGAAATACATAAAATTGATTTGGTGAAAGCAGGATTAAAAATTGATCCACTTGAAGTTTATAATCCCAAAGGAATAAGCTTGATTGATGCATTGGTAAAAGTTGGTGGATGTTCCGGTTCATTTATTTCTGAAGAAGGATTAATTTTAACAAATCATCATTGCGCATTTGGAGCAATAAGCAAAGCAAGCTCGTCGGAAAATAATTATTTAGAAAATGGATTTTTAGCCAAAATAAAAAATGAAGAAATTCCAGCAAAAGGAACAACAGTAAGAATTACAGAATCGTACAAAGATGTTTCTGAAATAATTTTAAATTCAGTTGCCGGAATTGAAGATTTAACCGAAAGATCAAAAATTATTGAAGAAAAAATGAAAGAACTAGCAGATTCTGCGGAAGATAAATCTAATTCAATTATTGGCGAAGTTTCAGAAATGTTCAAAGGTAAAACATATGTTCTTTTCAAATATAGAATTATTAAAGATGTGCGATTAGTTTACGCTCCGCCAAGATCAATTGGAGAGTTTGGCGGAGAAACTGATAATTGGGTTTGGCCAAGACATAGTGGAGATTTTACTTTCATGCGTGCGTATGTTGCTCCTGATGGAAGTGCGGCTGAATATTCAGAAAATAATATTCCGTTTACTCCCAAGAAATTTTTAAAGATAAATCCAAATGGAATTAAAGAAAATGATTTTGTTTTCATTCTTGGTTATCCCGGCACGACTTATCGTCATCTTCCATCTTACTTTTTAGAATATCAACAAAATTATAATCTGCCAAATATTTCAGAAAATTATGAATGGATGATTGATGAATTACAAACAATTAGTATGGATAATGTCGAACTTCAATTAAAGTTTGCGCCAAATATTAAACGTTTGGCTAACACCATGAAGAATTATAAAGGCAAATTAAAAGGTCTAAATAGATTAGAACTCGTTGAGAAAAAACAAAATGAAGAAAAAGAATTGATTGAATTTATAAACGAAAATGAAGACCTAAAAAATAAATACGGAAATTTATTTGCAGAATTTAAGAGCAATTATAGTGAATTATTTTCCATTGCCGATAAATATTTTTGGTTTAACATTTTCAAAAGATTTTCCAGCGGATATAAAATTTCCAATAAAATTATTGAGTATTGCACAGAAATGCAAAAACCGGAAATTGAAAGAAAACAAAATTATTCAGATGCAAATATTGAAAAAAATAAAGAATATTTAAGTGAACTTTTAGAGGATTATAATCCTCAATTTGAAAAATCACTAATCAATAAATTATTTACAGATGCAGCAAAATTTAATTATAAAATTTTATCTTTTGAGAATTTAGAAAATGTTAATGAATACATTGATAACAGTCTGTT
>JBGSKB010000018.1:0-2934 GCA_041741395.1 Melioribacteraceae bacterium | reverse complement strand
TTTAATTCATAAATTTTCCCTAATTGCAATATTTAATATTTTATCTGCTTTTTGTGATTCTTTTTTTCGAATTAATTTTGAACCACGTGTTCCAAGTTCACCGCCGGTTAAATCTATTACTCCAACTTTCAATCCGGCATTAGTTAATTTAGCAATTGTTCCGCCCATTGATAATTCAGCATCGTCAGGATGAGCAGCAAAAACAACAAAATCTAATTTCAATTTTTACCTCAAATTTTTATTATAATATTATAAAAATATCATGGAAAATAAAATTTTCTTTCATTTATAATTATATTTACTTAACAAAATTTAACACTAAGGATAAAATTGGAATTTGAAGCTGTAATTGGTTTAGAAGTTCATGCACAACTTTTAACTGACACAAAAATATTTTGCGGATGTTCAACAAAATTTGGAAATCCCGCCAACACAAATGTTTGTCCAGTTTGCTTAGGCTATCCAGGAGTTTTGCCTGTCTTAAATAAAAAGGTTGTTGAATTTACAACACTAATGGGCTTAGCAACAAATTGTACAATAAACAAAACTTCCACTTTTGAAAGGAAAAATTATTTTTACCCCGATTTACCGAAAGGTTATCAAATATCTCAGTTTGAAGTTCCAATTTGCGAAAATGGATTTATTAATATTAAAACAGATACAGAAAAAAAGATTAGAATAAAAAGAATACACATGGAAGAAGATGCCGGTAAATCTATTCATGATCAAGGAATTGACACTTTAGTTGATGTAAATCGCTGTGGAGTTCCGCTTATTGAAATTGTCAGCGAACCGGACTTGCATAGCGGAGAAGAGGCTTACCAGTATTTATCAAACTTGAAACAAATAATTACTTATCTCGGAATTTGTGATGGAAATATGGAGGAAGGTTCTTTAAGATGTGATGCAAATATTTCTATTCGACCCAAAGGAGCTAAAGAGTTAGGAACAAGAACAGAAGTAAAAAATATGAATTCATTTAGAAATGTTCAACGCGCAATTGATTATGAAATTGATAGACAAATAAATATAGTTGAAGACGGAGGGAAAGTTATTCAGCAAACTTTATTGTGGAACGCAGAACAAAATAAAGCTACATCAATGCGCGGAAAAGAAGAAGCTCATGATTACAGATATTTTCCGGATCCCGATTTAATGCCCGTTGTTATTAGTGAAGAATGGAAAAATGAAATTCAAAAATCAATGCCTGAGCTTCCTGTAAAAAGAAAAGAAAGATTTGTTAATGAATTGCAATTACCGGAATATGATGCTGAAGTTTTAACTTCACAAAAAGAAATTGCCGATTATTTTGAAGAAGTTTTGAAAGAAACGAGTGATAAAAAAATTGCATCTAATTGGGTTATGGGCGATGTATTAAAAATTGTTAATGAACAGAAAATATCACTCAATAATTTTCCAATTTCTTCACAAAATTTAGGTAAGCTTATAAACTTAATTACCACAAACAAAATAAGCAGTAAAATTGCAAAAGATGTTTTTCCAATTATGTTGGAAGATAATAAAGATCCAAATATTATAGTTGAGGAGAAGAATTTAATTCAAATTACAGATACTTCTGAAATTGAATTTGCAGTTGAAAATGCAATAAAAAAAAATCCAACACAAGTTGAAGAATTTAAATCCGGCAAAGAAAAAATTTTAGGATTTTTTGTTGGACAAGTTATGAAAGAAACAAAAGGTAAAGCCAATCCGCAAATTGTTAATGATATTTTGAGAGAGAAATTAAAATAAATTTTATTACTAAAATTTTACGGTAAACAAATTTTCCCAAGAATTGTTGGTCTTGAAGCTCCGGTTGTTCTCGGAATATTTGTTGGATTTCCGGAAATAGTTTCATTTGCTAAAACAGCAAAACATACAGCTTCTTTTGCATCGGAAGAAATTCCAATATCATCAATAATTTTAATTTCAACATTGGTTCCAAAATCTTTGCAAAGACATTCATAAAGAAATTTATTTTTTGTTCCACCGCCGCTGATAATCATTTCATCGATTTCTGTTTCTTGGTTAACAAACAATTCGTAATTCTTAAAAATTCCAAAAGATGTAAACTTAGTAACTGTATGAAGCCAATCTTCTTTTGGAATATTTTTAAATATTTGAAAAATATTTGCTAAAAAACTTTCACCATAATATTCTCTTCCGGTTGATTTTGGCGGAGTTCTTTCAATAAACTTGTCATGCTTAATTAATTCCCCAAATAAATTTTCATTTAACTTTCCCGATTTTGCAATTTCACCATCTTTATCAAATTCTAAATCAAATAATTTTTTTGTTAAAGTATCAACAAGCATATTCCCGGGACCAACATCAAAAGCTAAAACATCTTTCAATCCTTTTTCTTTATTTAAGATTGTAAAATTTGCAATTCCTCCAATATTTAATAATGCTCTATTCTTTTGCTTGGAATGAAATAGAATAAAATCAAAGTAGGGAATAAGGGGAGCTCCTTCGCCGCCAAGTGCAATATCACCGGTTCTGAAATCACCAATTGTTATTTTACTGGAAAGTTTTGCCAGAACTGCCGGATCTCCAATTTGCAAAGTTGACGAAATATTATATCCAAAATAATTTTGTTTTTGAGGAAGATGCTGAATTGTTTGTCCGTGCGTTCCAATTAAATCAATTTCCTCAAAAGGAAAATTAATTGCTTTGCATAAACTTTTTATCGCATCAAAATAAATATTTGGAATAAGAAAATTCAGTTGAGAAATATCTTCAACGTTGCTTGATTCTTTTACTGAATTTTTAAGAAGTTTATCTTTTAATCCAATTGGGAATGGGTATTCCAAGAATCCAATTAAATTAATTTTTGTAAAAATGCTATTTCCTTCAATTTCTACCAAGGCAACATCCACGCCATCTAAAGATGTTCCCGACATGATTCCAATAACATTTTTCTTTTCTTTTTTA
>JBGSKB010000017.1:0-8514 GCA_041741395.1 Melioribacteraceae bacterium | reverse complement strand
AGAGAATAATTCTATTTCTGATGCAAGAGTTTCTGGTACAAATCAAGATTATATTTATACAACGAATTTAGAGTTTGAAGAAGGAAGATTTTTCAGCGAATTAGAAAGTGAGAGTTCAAGAAGAGTTATAGTTCTTGGTTTTGAATATGCAGAAAGGTTATTTCCAATTGGAAATGCAATAGATCAAGATATTCAGCTTAATGGTAAAAAATATAAAGTTATTGGAATACTGAAGAAACAAGGAAGTTTTTTAATGGGTGCATTTGATCCGGATAACCAGTCATTTATTCCGTTAAATGCCTTATTTAAAGATTTTCAAAGCAGGTTTGGCGGAAGTGGAATTACAATAATTTCACGTGCACCAAATAATCAAATGGTCCCTGTTGTAAGGGATGAAGCTATTGAAGTAATGAGAAGAATTAGGGGTTTGAAATACAATGAACCTGACGATTTTTCAATTAATCAGCAAGATGCATTTTTAGAAATGATTAATAAAAGTGTCGGAGTTATTCAAATAGCAGGATTGTTTATTACCGGATTATCACTTTTTGTTGGAGCAATTGGTATAATGAATATAATGTTTGTTTCAGTAAAAGAACGAACTCATGAAATTGGAATTAGAAAAGCTATTGGTGCAAAAAAAAGTGTTATATTAAGGCAATTCCTTGCAGAATCTGCAATACTCTGTTTATTGGGAGGATTAATAGGTTTAATATTTGCAATCATTGGGGGGAAGATTATTGAACAATTTAATTTTCCGGTAAATTTACAGTTAGATTCAATTATTCTTGCTATTGGTATCTCATTAATTACCGGCATCATCTCTGGTTTAGCTCCAGCATGGACTGCCGCTAAAATGGATCCTGTAGATGCTTTGAGGTACGAATAATGGAAGTAATTTTAATTACATTACAATCTCTCAAAACAAATAAATTAAGATCATTTTTAACCGTTCTTGGAATTATTGTGGGAATTTTTTCAATTATATCAATTAGCACTATTCTTTCAATGCTTCAAAATACTATTGAAACTAATGTCAATTCCGGATTAAGCTCTAACATTTTTAAAATAACAAGATTACCGGCAACAATTATGGGTCAGGATGAATGGAATAAAGTGAGAAAACGAAAAGATATTACAATTGATGAATATGAGAAATTAAAAGACCAATTTGAAGATGAAGTTCAGAATATTGGAGCAGAACAAAGTGTTTATGGAAAAATATTTAAGTATAAAAATAAAAAAACAAATCCGGATATAGGTTTTAATGGTGCAACAATTGAATTTTTTCCAAATAATCAACTTGTATCAATCAATGGAAGAAATTTTAATTATCAAGACTATCAAAGATATAATAAAGTTATTGTTCTGGGAGATGCTTTAGCTAAATTTCTTTTTGATGATCAGAATCCTATTGGAGAAGAGATTACAGTTGATGGATATAAATTGAAAGTAATAGGAGTTCTGGAAAAAAGAGGTGACATGTTTGGCCAAAGTAGAGATAACTTTGCTGTTACTCCGCTTACTACTTTTCAAAATATGTTTGGCAAAAGAGCAAGAAGTATAAATATTGCCATAAATCTTTACGCAACTTCAGATTACGAAAATATGGTTGAAAAAACAAAAGGTTATTTTAGGACTATCAGAAAAATTCAAGCAGGTGATGAAGAAGATTTTTCAATTATTTCTAGTGAATCGATACTTTCAGATATTGATAATATGACGAGAGGGATTAGAATTGGTGCTTATGTAATTGCATTAATAGCACTTTTAGCAGCTGGTGTTGGGATAATGAATATTATGCTTGTATCAGTTACAGAAAGAACAAAAGAAATCGGAATTAGAAAAGCAATTGGTGCTAAAAAGAAAAACATTCTTATTCAATTTCTAATAGAATCTGTTGTACTATCACTATTTGGTGGAATAATCGGAATAATTATCGGTTTAATCATTGGTAACATAGCTGGTTCAGCTTTAAATGCTAAAGCTACTATTCCACTTGATTGGGTTGCAATAGGTGTCCTTTTATGTATAATTGTTGGAGTTGGATTTGGAACTTACCCAGCACATAAAGCATCAAATTTGGATCCAATCGAAGCACTTCGATATGAATAATTTTTAAGAAAGGGTTTTTATGTCACATTTTCTATTTGAACTTAAAGAAGGATTAATAATTGCTTTTAATGCAATTCGAGCAAATAAAATTAGGTCTATTCTAACAACGCTTGGAATTGTTATTGGCGTAGCATCAGTTGTGTTAATGTCAACCGCAATAAAAGGAATTGATGAATCTTTCCAATCAAGTGCAACAAGTATTATGGGGACTGATAATATTTTTGTTGATAAATGGGCTTGGTTTGGTACCGTACCTTGGTGGGAATTAAGAAATAGAAGAGATATTGGAATTGAAGAATTTAAACAATTCAAAGAACAAGCCACACTTCCATTAGCAGTTTCTCCTCGTTCGATTAGAAGACAAACAGCAACTATTAGAGATATTGTTGTTGAGGGCTGTTTTATTGTTGGGACAAATCAAGATTATGTAAAAACAACAGATTTAAAATTTACTGAAGGAAGATTTTTTTCAGAAGTTGAAAGCAATGCAGGAAGAAGAGTATGTATTATTGGCGGCGGTATTGCTGATAAATTATTTCCGCAAGGGAATGGAGTTGATCAAGTAATAAAAATTGGTGGAAATAAATACCAAGTTTTAGGGATAAATGATAAACAAGGTAGTTTTTTATTCGGCGATTTTAATCCTGATAATATGATATATGTACCTTTGGGAGCAATGTTTAAAGATTTTCAAAATAGACACTGGGGTGGCGGAATTTCAATTTGCGTAAGAGCACCAAATAATCTTTCAGTTCCTGCAGTTAAAGAAGAAGCAATTACTTTGATGAGAAGAATTCGTGGATTAAAATATGATGAACAAGATGATTTTTCAATAAACCAGCAAGATGTACTTCTTGATATGATAAATCAGCAAGTTGGAGTAATTCAAATTGCGGGATTATTTATAACTGGACTTGCTTTGTTTGTAGGCGCAATAGGAATTATGAATATAATGTTTGTTTCAGTAAAAGAAAGAACTAGAGAAATTGGAATTAGAAAAGCAATTGGAGCAAAAAAACGAACGATACTCGGTCAATTTTTAACAGAATCAGCGGCAATTTGTTTAATTGGCGGATTAATTGGATTGTTCATTGCTATACTTGGAGCAAAAATAATTGAACAATATGATTTTCCGGTTTCAGTTCAAATTGATGCAGTTGTTATTGCAATAGGTATATCATTATTAACTGGTGTTTTATCAGGTTTAGCTCCGGCATGGACTGCAGCTAAAATGGATCCCGTTGATGCATTGAGGTATGAATAATGGAAATTTTATTAGTTGCACTTAGCTCGCTGAAAGCGAATAAATTAAGATCACTTTTAACAATTCTTGGAATTATTGTTGGAATTTTTTCAATAATAACAATTAGCACAATTGTTTCAATGCTTCAAAACAGCATTGAAGAAGGTGTTTCTCAATTAGGACAAACTACTTTTCAAATTCAAAAATATCCGGCAATGATGGAGCGTGGAGATCGTATTAAATACAGAAACCGTAAAGATCTTACAATTGAACAATACTATGAATTGCGAGATAAACTTCAAGGTGAAGCTGAAGCCGTTGGTGCAGAACAATGGCAGTGGGGAAAATTATTTACTTATGAAAACAAAGAAACAAATCCAAATGTACAAATTGTAGGTTGCACACCGGAAGCATTTCCAAATAATAAATGGATTCCTGAATATGGGAGAAATTTTAATTATACAGATGTTAATCGTTATGAAAAATGTATAGTTCTTGGTAAAACACTTGCCGAAACTCTTTTTGAAGGAGCTGATCCAATTGGATTGGAAGTAAAAGTTGACAATAAAAAATTAAAAGTAATTGGAGTTTTTGAAAAACAAGCCACATCTTTTGGAAATGATAAAGATAATTTTGGAGCAATTCCATTAACTACTTTTCAAAGTTTTTATGGAAAGTATAGCGAAAGTGTCAATATTACAGTAAGCTCATTTAGCAAAGAAGATTATGATGATGTTATTGAAAAAGCTGTAGGTTACTTTAGAACTATTAGAAAAGTTCCTCCTGGTGAAGAAGATGATTTTGGAATTTTTTCAAATGAATCTGTACTCAATGATATAAATAGTATGACTGCCGGAGTTAAAATTGGGGCTTATGTCATAGCATTAATTGCGCTGTTAGCTGCCGGAATTGGAATTATGAATATTATGCTTGTATCTGTAACAGAACGAACAAAAGAAATTGGAATAAGAAAAGCTATTGGTGCAAAGAAGAGTAATATTTTAGTTCAGTTTTTGATTGAGTCAGTTGTTTTATCTCTTCTCGGCGGAATTATTGGAATTATTATTGGTCTAATTGTGGGAAACCTTGCAGGTTCAGCAATTGGTGGAGAATTTTCAATTCCTATGGATTGGGTTGCAATTGGAGTTTTACTTTGTGTTCTTGTTGGAGTTGGATTTGGAACTTACCCGGCTTACAAAGCTTCAAATCTTGATCCAATTGATGCTTTAAGATATGAATAGAAGATAAATTAAAAATTATATTTCAAAATTAAGAATTCAATCCCATCACTCGGTGGGATTTTTTATTTTATTGACTTGCAAAAACTATTCACACCTTATAGTTTTAATTAATAAAATAATTGGTTTACCAAAAATAGTTATTATTTGAAATCACTCATAAAATTAAATAGTTTTTTACTACTCTCAATTTTTCTTTCAAATGTGCAAGCACAAATTGATAGTTCACAAATTACCAGAATTGATACTTTTAAAATTAATTTCGAAAATATTTATGAGATAAGTTCAGTAAATATTATTCCATTTTCAGAATCTATCAGAATTAATAAAAAGATTTTAAATTCATCACAATACAAATTAAACCTAAACAGCAATTCAATTTCACTTTCGGATTCATTATCATACTCAATTTTTGATACTTTATTTATTCAATATAACTCAATTAATATAAAATTAAAGAAACAATATAGAAACAGATCTCTCGTAAAATACTTTGATACAAATTATAATCAATTTATCGGAGCAGTAAAAAATGAATCGGTTGATCTTTCTGCAAAGGGAATTTTTGGAAAGGATTTGAAAAGCAGTGGTACTTTATTGCGTGGATTTACTTTTGGCTCAAATAAAGATTTGGAAGTTAACAGTGGATTAAGACTTCAACTTGCCGGTAAAATTTCCGAAGAAATTGAAATTGTTGCTGCGTTGACGGATGAAAACACTCCAATTCAGCCGGAAGGAAATACTGAAAGATTAGAAGAACTTGATAAAGTTTTTATTGAGATAAAACATAAAAACGCAAATGCTGTTTTTGGTGATTATAATCTCAAGCAAAATATTGGTGAATTTGGAAAAGTAGAAAGAAAACTTCAGGGTGTTTTTGGAAATTTTAAAATTGATAATTACAATGGTTCGGTTTCATTTGCATCTTCGCGAGGGAAATTTAACTCAATGCAATTTAGCGGAATTGATGGAGTGCAAGGTCCGTATAGACTTTCCGGAAGCAATGGCGAAAATGATATAATTGTAATTGCCGGAAGTGAAAAAATCTTTATTGATGGAAAACAATTAAAGCGAGGTGAAAATTGTGATTATATAATTGAATATTCTGTTGGTGAAATAACCTTTACACCCAAAATTTTAATTACAACTTTAAGCAGAATTACAATTGATTTTGAATATACAAATCGGCAATATGATAGAAATACAATCTCGGTAAATGCTCAAGGAAATTTTTTTGATAACAAACTTAAATTCTCAATAAATGCGTATCAAGAAGGAGATAATAAAAATAATCCAATTGATTTTACAATTTCTGATGAAAGTGAACAAATATTAAATTCTGCCGGAGATAGTCAATTACTGGCTTCACAATCTGGAATAATTCAACTTGAAGGAGATTCTTTAGGTTTATATTCTGTAATTGATACAACAATAAATGCTGAACCTTACAATATATATTTGTATTCTCCAGGATCGTTAGATTCAAAATTTAGTATTATCTTTAGTTTTGTTGGTGAAAATAATGGTGATTATTTACGTGAAAGTATAGGCAAATTTAAATTTGTAGGAATTAAGAAAGGCGCGTATTTACCGGTTAAGTTATTACCTTTAGCTGAGAAAAATCAACTGGGAAATTTTGTAGTTGAATATTCTCCTATTGAAAAAATAAATCTTAACATTGAACTTGCCGGAAGCAATTATGATAAAAATACTTTTTCAAATATTGATGATAAAGATAATAATGGATTTGCAAGAAACTTAAAATTAAAAATTGAACCAATTGATTTAAAGATATTTGAAATGAATTTTGGAAGAATAAATGGAAATTACCGTGATAGATTTATTAACGAAAGATTCAAAACAATAGATAGAATAAATGAAATTGAGTTCGAGAGAAATTATAATACTGCAAATTCTTCAATCAATGAAGAAACTTTAAG
The DNA here is from genome assembly GCA_041741395.1 of Melioribacteraceae bacterium. GTDB lineage: Bacteria > Bacteroidota > Ignavibacteria > Ignavibacteriales > Melioribacteraceae. Next base: position 1,978 of record JBGSKB010000017.1, on the reverse strand, counting down.
GGAATTACAATTTAATTATAATCCGCTTGAGAATATTGATTTTATTGGTCAATATGGCAATCTTAAAAAAGGAATTAATTTTTCTTCTGAAAGAATATTTACTAAAACAAATTGGCGGAATTATAATAATATCAATTTGAATTATGATTATGATTTTGTTAAATCCGAAAATTCATTTTTAAATTCTGAGTGGCTAAAACAAAGTGGAGAATTATCTTATCAATTCTTAAAACTTCAACCGGGAATTTCATTTCGTTCCGAAGATAAAAATGAAAGCAAAATAAATTCGGATTCTTTATTAAATAGTAGTTTAAATTATTTAGAGTATTCACCATTTGTAAATCTAAGTTTGGAAAACAATTTAGTCGTTTCAGCAAAATATACTTTTACAAAAGAGTCCTCTCCGAATAAAGGAAATCTTATTGAAGAATCAAAATCTTACACGCACACATATTCTTTAAATTGGAATGAGTTTAAAGAGTTTTCAACAATTTTAGATTTTTCATTTAGAAATAAAAAATACTCAGAAACATTTTCACAATTGGGGTTGAGTGATAATGAAACAATTCTTTTACGTTCGCAATCAAATATCAATTTGTTCGATCGATTTATTTACGGAAATATTTATTACAATGCAGCTTCCGAAAGAACCGCAAAATTGGAAAAAGTATTTATTCGAGTTATACAAGGAACCGGAACTTATTCATATCAAGGTGATTTAAATAGTAATGGAATTGCTGAAGAAAATGAATATATAATTGATCCATATGAAGGAGACTATATTCAGTCAACACTTCCGACTGATGAATTATTTCCCGTAATAGATTTAAAAATAAATTCACGTTTTCAAATAGATTTTGCAAAACAATTTGACCAATCAAATTTATTTAATACAATTTTAAATTCTTTGTTTAGTGAAACAACTTTTAGAATTGAAGAAAATAGTAAAATTGAGGATACAAGAAAAATATATTTATTAAACTTCAATTATTTTTTAAATGATTCGATGACGATTAGAGGGACGAATTATTTCCAACAAGATTTACATATTTTAAAAAATCAAAGAGATTTATCTTTTAGATTAAGATATACGGAAAGTAGAAATTTAAATCAGTTCAGTTCTGGTTTAGAAAAATCATATTTGAAAGAAAGAGATATCCGAATAAAATTTAGAATGGTTGATGAAATTAATAATGAAACTGAGTTTAAAAATAAGATTGAAAATGTTCATGCTCCGTTAAATACTAATCGATCTCGCAATGTAAATTCAAATGAATTGCAGACAGATTTCTCATATCGACCTTACAATAATATAGAATTTGGATTTTTGATAAAAGTTAGCAGATTAGAAGATAAATTTCCAATTACTCCAACAATTCTTGATGAAAATAAATTAAATTTAAGATTAACTTTATCTTTGCTGGAAAAAGGTCGTTTAAGATTTGAAATAGAAAGAACTGAATTGCTAGTAAATACAAATCAGAATATAATTCCATTTGAAATAACAAACGGAAATTTGATTGGTAAAAACTATATTTGGAGAGCAAATTTTGATTATCGTTTTACCGGAAACTTACAGACAAATATAAATTATTCTGGTAGACTTCAAGGTAAAGGAAAAGTAATCAATACATTACGCGCAGAGGCGAGGGCATATTTTTGAAAATACTAAGGAATTCAATGAGAATAATTACAGGTCTGATCGAAGCTCATATTGTTAGAATTGCAAATGAGAAAGTAGAATTTTTATTATTACAGCGGGCACCGTCTGAAAAATATCCAAACATTTGGCAAATGGTTACCGGAAAAATAAAACCAAACGAGAAAGCTTACGAAACAGCAATTAGAGAAATTAAGGAAGAAACTAATTTAGATATTAGTGAAATTTTTGTAGTGCCCAAAACAAATTCTTTCTATAGTGAAATTGATGATACAATTATGCAGATTCCGGTTTTTGTCGCAACTGTTAAAAACGAAG
>JBGSKB010000016.1:0-2331 GCA_041741395.1 Melioribacteraceae bacterium | reverse complement strand
AAATATTTATAAGGCAGCTGAAAAATTAAATAGTGATATTGGCATTGAAATAACAAAAGAAGGCATAATAAAATTAAATGTTGAGGTTAAAACTAAATTTATTCCAATGATTTTTGACAATACAGATGAGAAGAAAAATCTATCTGCCCAAGTTTCAAACACATTTATTGAAGCACTTGACAAGATTAATAGGGAGAAATTAAGCTCAAAAGCAAAGAGGGCACGCGTTTATATAGAGTCTCAGCTAGAGACTACAAAAATTCAATTAGATTCGGTTGAAAATGCATTGATGGAATTCCAGAAAAAAAATAAGACTATATCATTGTCCGAGCAATTAAAAACTGCGATTGAGTCAGCTGCAAAAATTAAAACTGAAATAGTAAAAGCTGAAGTTGAATTAGGATTAATCCAATCAAATTTTCGCGAAGAAAATAAAACAGTTTTAAACGTTAAGAAAAAAATTGAACAGCTTAAAGAACAATATATTAAAATGGAATTAGGTAATGATGACTATCTTGTCGCATTCAAAGAGGTTCCTGAATTAGCACTTACTTTAGCTAGATTATTACGAGATGTAAAAATTCAGAACGAAGTTTATATGATTTTGCAACAACAATATTATCAAGAAAGAATACAAGAAAATAGAGATCTTCCAACCATTGAAATATTGGATGATGCAATTCCTCCGATCAAATCTTCAAGTCCACGAACTATCTTTTCCTCCGTAGTGGGTGGAATGTTTACTTTTATGTTGCTGAGCTTATTCTATTTGATTAAGGAAAGAAAAAATTTTATAAACAAAGAAATGAATAAAGTGGAAATTAGACTTTAATTCTGTTCCAATTAGTTGGAGAGCATAACTTTCTGTTCTCATTCATTTGTAAGCTCTTCGTTGAATCCTTAATCATTTTTATCTTCTTTAAAATAGATTTTTTAAAGATAAATGTCAGAAGAAAATGAAATTAACACAATATATATTGATTACAGGATAGTTATATAATAGTTCAGTTGTTGAATAAATAGTGATCAATCTGGAAATAAAACATGTTAGTTCTAAAAAATTTACTATAGTATGATATAAAAACTACGTAGACTTATATTGACATGGCAAATCGAAAATAATAATTGGACAAAAAAATAAGTCAAATTAAAGAATTAAAAATGACTTTGGATTTCTTTAATGTTAACAATTTAAAAAAATATATACGAAGGAGATATTAATTGTGTCCTATTTGTAAAAAGGATGATTTTAATAAGGTTGGTAGGCCTAGATTAAACTCTAAAACTGCGGAAATGCTTACGGAAGATTATACTGTTGTTCAGTGTGTATCATGTGGATTTTGCTTTGTACATCCTCAAATAAAGTTTTCTCCAGAAGATTGGCAGAAACTTTATGACCTAGAATACTTTGAACCAATGACTCATTGGCATAGAAGGAGGAGAGAAAAAAACAGAAAAGAAAGATTAAACAAACTTAATAAATTTGCTACTACTGTAATTAAAAATTTTTTGGATTTAGGTTGTGGAGAAGGGTATGCTTTACTTGAAGCTGAATCTAGAGGTTGGCAACCATATGGTATTGATATCTCAGATAATCGTGTGGAGGGAGCGAAAAAAAAAAATATATATTTTGAACAAACTGATCTTATTTCTGCAAATTTTCCTGATGAGACTTTCGATTGTATCTATGTTGATTCTGTCCTTGAGCACGTTTTAAATCCTATGGAATACATGGCAGAACTATATAGAATTTTATCAAAAGGTGGTACCATCTATATTGGTGTTCCTAATGAGAATTCCTTATTTAATGATATTCTTAAAATTATGTATTCAATTACTGGTCGTCAAAATGAATCACCTAAGATAAAACCTTTTGTAGCTCCATTTCATGTTGGTGGATTCACTCATCAGTCCTTGCACTTCGCGATAAAGCAGAGTAGATTTTCAATTAAATTATTTAGAAATTTTGCTTCAAAGGGTGATATACTTAACTATAAATTTCTATCTAGAGGGTTTATGATTGAAGTCTTTTTAATTCCTTTTAATTTTATCTCTTTTATTCTTCGCAGGGAAATTTATTTTGAAGTGTATTTAACAAAATAACAACAGTGTTTATTATATTGTTGAAAATATGATGGAACAAACTTAGAGCTAAGCACTTCCAAGTATTAAATAATGATTAAAAATAATTTTTAGCTATAGAGAGTTTAACTGTAGAAAAAAAGAGATTAATCATTACCAATAACATGTTAACATTTATCTAAATTGCAATTAAAAGATGAAAAAAAAATATTCAACAACTGTAACTGGAGTTTCCATATATATTGCTGC
>JBGSKB010000015.1:0-3042 GCA_041741395.1 Melioribacteraceae bacterium | reverse complement strand
AGTTGGATAAAAACGAAATTGATTAGTTAACCAAGCATCACGGTAATCAACAAAAATGGGAATATCAAACTTTGCTTTTAATTTTGTAAAAGCCACCGCAGAAGAAAATGGAGGAATTGTAACAAAAATAGCATCGAATTTTTCATTCTTTAAAATATTTGATGCTATTTTTGAAGCTTTTTTTGCCCAAAATAATTTATTATCTGGAATGAATAAAGTTTTACTTATTCTAGTAAAAAGTCCTTGAATAAATGATGAGGGCATTTTTACGGTATTTTTCTTGAAAAGCAGTGATCCTGGAGTTATGGCTTCGGTTCTGATAATCTTCACATTTGAATTTTCAGCTTCTTTTAATAAAGATTCATCATGGGCAAAATAGCTTATTTTACCGGTGGTTATTACTGTTGGCTGCCAATTAAACTGCGAAAAGTATTTTGTAAACTTAAGTGTTCGCTGAACACCGCTTAATCCTAATGGCGGATAATAATATGCAATAACAAGAACCTTAAACATATTTATCTATGAATGATAATTTGGAGATTCTTTCGTTATAATTACGTCATGCGGATGACTTTCTCTTAATCCGGATGTTGAAATTTTCACAAATTTTGCATTCTTTTTGAAATCATCTATTGTTCGTGCTCCGCAATATCCCATTGCTGCTCTTAATCCACCGACAAATTGATAAATTGTATCAGCAAGTGATCCTTTGAACGGAACTCTGCCTTCAACTCCTTCAGGAACTAATTTTTTTATATCGTCTTCCATATCTTGAAAATATCTATCTTTGCTTCCATGTTTCATTGCACCAATTGATCCCATTCCTCTATACATTTTAAAACTTCTTCCTTCAAATAAAATTTTCTCACCGGGGGTTTCATCAACACCGGCAAACATTCCGCCCATCATAACCGTATCAGCTCCGGCAGCTATTACTTTTGCAACATCACCAGTTTGCTTAACTCCTCCATCTGCAATTATTGGAACTCCGGTTCCTTCAAGTGCTTTTGCGACTTCAAAAACAGCGCTAACTTGTGGTACACCTACACCCGCAATGATTCTTGTTGTACAAATTGAACCAGCTCCAATTCCAACTTTAACAGCATCAACTCCAATTTCAACTAATTCTAAAGCTGCTTCTCGTGTTACAATATTTCCTGCAATCAATTGAATATCCGGATATTTATTTTTTATTTCTTTTATGGTTTTTAATACTCCTTCTGAATGTCCGTGAGCTGTATCTACTACAATTACATCTACATTAGCTTTTATTAAAGCATCTACACGCAACATTGTATCAGAGGAAACACTTACTGCTGCTCCAACTCGTAATCTTCCTAAATCATCTTTGCAAGCATTGGGATGTTTTTTCTTTTTTGAAATATCTTTAAATGTAATTAAACCTTTTAAAATTCCATTTTCATCAACTACAGGAAGTTTTTCTACTTTATATTTTTGAAGTAATTTTTCTGCTTGATCAAGAGTTGTACCTAATGGTGCAGTTCTCAAATTATTCTTAGTCATAATTTCTGAAATTTTAAGATTTAAATTTGGCTCAAATCTTAAATCTCTATTTGTTAAAATTCCAATTAACTTAAATTTATCATCAACAATTGGGATTCCGCTAATATGATATTTTTCCATTAATGTTGTTGCATCGCCAACAGTTTTATCAGCCGGTAATGTGATTGGATTTGTAATCATTCCACTTTCTGATCTTTTAACTTTATCGACTTCTTCGGCTTGTTTTTCAATTCTCATATTTTTATGAATAATACCAATCCCACCTTGAGCAGCCATTGCAATTGCCATTGTAGATTCTGTTACCGTATCCATGGCTGCAGAAAGAAAAGGAAGGTTTAATTTAATTTTTCTTGTTAGCATTGATTCTAAATTTGTTTCTCTTGGTAATACAGTTGATTTTGCCGGAATTAACAATAGATCGTCAAAAGTTAATCCTTCAAATAATATTTTATCGATGTGCATATATATCTCTGGTAAATAAGTGCTTAAAGTTCATTAAGTATAAAAGTTAGAAAATTATTTAAAAATTACAATTTTAATTTATAATTAATAGATGTAAAAATAGCTAAAAGTTCTGATGATTCTTAAATTTCAAATTTTATTTCATCTCTTTTCAAAAACTTTATGATTCATTTAATTTAATTTTCTTGCTTTAAGTATTGAACGTACTTTAGACACTTTCTTTATTCAAAAGCAGAAATTCCCGTAATATCTTCGCCAATAATTAAAGTATGCATTTCATGTGTGCCTTCATAAGTTTTAACACTTTCTAAATTTGCCGAATGTCGCATTATTGGATATTCATCTAAAATTCCATTTGCTCCAAGAATTTCTCTAGCTATTCTCGCTGCATTTAATGCAACTTCACAATTATTTCTTTTTGCCATAGAAATTTGAGTATGCTTTACTTTTCTTTCATCTTTCAGTTTTGCTAATCTATAATTTAACAATTGAGCTTTGGTAATTTCAGTTAAAATATCCGTAAGTTTTTTTTGAGTTAATTGATAACCAGCAATTGGTCTGGAAAATTGAATTCTAGATTTTGAATAATTTAATGCTGATTCATAAACTGCCATCATTGCACCAACAACTCCCCACGCAATGCCAAATCTGGCTTGATTTAGACACATTAGCGGAGATTTTAATCCATTAGAATTTGGAAGCAAATTTTCTTCTGGAACAAAAACATCTTGAAAAATTAGTTCTGATGTAACTGATGCGCGCAGTGAGTGCTTACCTTTCATTTCCGGAGCAGAAAAACCTTTAAATTCTTTTTCAACTAAAAATCCTTTTATAACACCATTTAATTTTGCCCAAACAACTGCAACATCCGCTAAAGTTCCATTTGTAATCCACATTTTAGCACCGTTTAACAAATATCCACCATCAACTTTTTTTGCGTTTGTAATCATACCGCTGGGGTTTGAACCAAAATCTGGTTCGGTCAATCCAAAACATCCAATTTTTTCTCCGGTAGATAATTTAGGCAGCCATTTATTTTTTTGATCTTCAGTTCCA
>JBGSKB010000014.1:0-6490 GCA_041741395.1 Melioribacteraceae bacterium | reverse complement strand
TTAAAAAATTGAAGTATTATTAAATTTAAATCTATATAATTTAGTCTTATTTTGCTAATATCATTTTTTTAACGGAATGTGATTGTGAAGTGATAACTTCATAAAAATAAATTCCGGAAGGTAAATTTGTAGCATTAAATTCAAAAGAATGTAAGCCTTCAATCAAATAACCTTTATGCAAACGAGAAACTCTATTCCCAACTAAATCATAAACATTTATTTCAAATTCCGAGGGAATTATTACATCAACATATATATTTGTAATTGGATTGAAAGGATTTGGATAATTTTGTTTGAGTTTAAATTCTTCAATATTTTTATTCCCAATTTTAACTTCACCGGAATAAACTTCTGATTCATCTTTATTGATTTGTTTTAATCTATAAAATGCAATATCATTTTCTGCCAAAAGATCGTCTGTGAAATAATAAATTTTAAGTGGATCATCATCTGCAAAAGTTTTGTAAATATTTTTAAATGAACTATTGTTTGTTGATTTTTCCAAAATAAATTCTTTCGCCGCATAAAACTCTTGCACATACCAAATAATTGAATTGTAACTTGATCCAATTGTAACCGTTAATTTAGGAGCTCTAGAAAAAATTGGAGCGGTTGATTTTTTTATTTCAATTTTTTTTAGTCTAATAACCAGATTATCATTTTTTTCAAAATTTGTTATTTCTGATTTTTCATCAAAATTAAATTTGGTAAGAAGTGTTGAACTATCTGCTTCAAAATTTAAAAAATGCTTATTGTCAAAAGCTAAATTTATATTATTGCCAAATTTTGTTAACCGAATTCTATCAAGCTCAATATTGTTTTCGGAATTCTGATTTTCAAAAATAAATTTCAGAGTTGTTTTAATGGATTTGTTCGAAATAAATTTGGTACTCATCAATTTTGTATTTAAATATGAATTTAATTTTATACCATTATTTTCTTTTTTTATTTGAACAGAAAAATAATTCCATGTTGAATTTGCAATAAAAACATCATTTTTTACAACATCATTTTTATCATACGGTGTTGAACCAAAACCTAACTCATTTCTTGATAATGAATATAAAGTATCATCAGAATTTGTATCAAATATTTTAAATAAGTTTTTTAATGTTGAATTTGTTTTGAACCAAAATTCAAATAGTAAAGGAATTTTTTCTTCATCATTTTTAAATTCAATTTCAAAACTTGATTGCTTTTTTAAAAGTAGACTATTACCAGCGGTTTCTTGGAGTTTATAAAAATTAATTAGATTTTCTTTATTGGGTTTATTAACAAACGAATTATTACTCTTTGCTAAATTCCCATTAAACGTTAGAAATTTTTCACTAATAGAATTTGTTCCTAAAACTTTGCAGATAAAAATTATTTGGTAAGGAATGTTTTCTTCAATTTGAAATTTCTCCGGATTAACAGTAATTGACAAATCATCATCACTTTTTGAATAATTAATTTTTAACGGATTTTTGTTTTCACCAATTATAATAGATGCGGATAAAATTGAAGCAAAATTTGATTTACTAAAATTAAGTTTAAAGGAATCCTTTGGCTTTTCAATGAATTTAAAAACCGAAGAAACTTCAAATGTGTTATCAGACAAAACAAATTCCGGATAATCAATTCTTACCATAGCTGGTTCAGATTGTCCTAAAACTTGAATTGCGATAATATGTAATAAAATTAAAATCTGTAAAAGTTTTATCATAAGCAAAATTTTAAATCACTTGGTTGAAAGTTACCGATTAGCAATTAAATAATCTATAATATATTTACGCTATCAAGTTTTTAGAAGATATTAGGACTGATGATAAATTTTCGGGATTTAGCAAAGTTTGTGCGTAATTTAAAATATCATTTTTTGTCACAGCATCAATTTCTGCCATTGATTCTTCTTCGGATTTTATTTTATTAAAATATAAAAGAGAATTTCCCATACGCATCATTCTATTAGAAGTGCTTTCCAAACTCATTTGAACGTGGCCTTTAATATACTCCTTTGCACTTTGCAATTCTTTTTCAGCAACACCTTTTTCTCTGAATTTTTCAAATTCAAAATCAACAATTTTTTTTGCTTTTTTGAAAGAACTTTCGTTGGTTGAAAAATAAACTCCGAATGAAGAAATATCATAAAAAGAATTCATAAATGAATTTATTTGATACGCAATTCCGTTTCTTTCACGCAAACTTTGGAATAACCGCGAACTACTTCCTTCACCCAACATATTTGTAATCAAATTACTGATTGCTCTATCTTTATTATTATAGCCGTGTGTAATTCCGCCAACAATTAAATGAGTTTGATTAATATCTTTTTGAACAAAAACATTTTCCACTTTTTGCGATGTACATAATTTTCTTTTTTTAGAATTTCCAACTTTTAGATTTGTAAGATATTTTTCAGTTAGTTGAATTAGCTTATTATGATCAACATTTCCTGAAGCGATTATATAAAGATTATTAATTGAATAATGTTTGCTTACATATTCTAATAAATCTTGTTGAGTAAAATTTTCAATATTTTTTTCTGTTCCTATTATTGCATATTCAAGAGAATTGCCTTTAAACAAATTTGATTCAAATTTATCGAAAATTAATTCTTCGGGAGAATCTTCAATATCAAACAATTCATCAATAACAACTTTTGATTCTTTTGCTAAATCTTTTTTTGCAAAAAGAGAATTTTGAATCATATCAGATAAAACTTCAAAAGTTTTTTCAATATGCTTACTAATTCCTCTCCCATAAAAACATGTATGTTCTTTGGAAGTGAAAGCATTTAAATAACCTCCAAGAGATTCAATATCAAGCGAAATTTTTCTTGCACTTCTATTTTTTGTTCCTTTGAAAAACATATGTTCAATTAAATGAGAAATTCCATTGGAATTTATATTTTCATCTCTTGAACCAACGTTAAACCAAAACCCCAATGAAAAAGAATTTACATAATCTAATTTTTCACTGGTGATTCTTATACCATTTTCTAATTTCGTTATATTATAATTAGCCAAAACAACTCCTTATAAAAACAGAAGCCGGAAATTGAAAAGTCAAAATCCGGCATTTGAATTTTTGCTGAATTAAGAAAAATTATTTTTCAAATTTTTCAACATATTTTTGGAAGAAATCACCAATTTTATTATAAGCTTTTTGTAAAATTTCTTCGTTTGGTAAAAAAACTAATCTGAAATGATTTGTTCCATGCATTTGTCCAAAACCAGTTCCCGGCACAACAACAACTCCGGTTTCTTTAATTAGTTCAGCAACAAAATTATTATCGGAATTTTTAATTTCTAATTTTGGAAATGCATAAAATGCTCCTTCCGGTTTTACACAAGAAATTCCTGGAATTGAATTCAACATTTCAACAGTTAGATTTCTTCTTGATGTTAATTTTTGCATTGCAACTTTTAGATGATCTTGCGGACCTTCCAAAGCTCCAACTATTGAATATTGTTCGGGATGATTTGCCGAAAGTCGCGATCTTAAAATTTTATTTATTGCTTCAATATAATTTGATAATCTATTTTTATTTCCACTAATTATTCCCCAGCCTATTCTAAAACCCGGAACCATATAATTTTTTGATAAGCCTCCAAAAGTAATTACCGGAACTTCTGAATTTAACGAAGCAATTGAAGTGTGAACAACACCATCCATTAAAAGTTTATCATAAATTTCATCTGCAAAAATTACAAGATTATGTTCAAGAGCTAATTCTACAATTTGATTGAGCGCATCCAAATTATAATTTGAGCCAGTTGGATTATGAGGATTTATCAAAACAATTGCGCGGGTTTTATCATTAATTTTCCTTTTAATATCTTCAACATCAGGCTGCCAGTTATTATTTTCATCAAGAAAATATGGATTTTCAAACATTTGTAATTTGCTTTGAATCGCAGTGTACAAAGGATAACCCGGAGTTGGAGTTAAAATATTTTCTCCTTGATTTACAAGAGAAGTTAGGCAAATATCAATAGCTTCACTAGCGCCGGTTGTAATAAAAACATCTTGAATATTTTTGATTCCTTTTTTTTCAGCGTTTCTTTCAATTGCAGCAAGCGCTGGTTTTATTCCGGAAGAAGGAGAATAACCGTTATAATTTGAAAGCATTGCATTATAAGTATCTTCAATCATATGTCGAGGTGGTTCAAAATCATAAATATTAGGATCGCCGATATTTAAGTACAACATTTCTTTACCGGTTTTTGCAACTTCATTTGCAACTAATAAAATATCTCTTACTGCGTAAGTAATATTATTCGTTCTAATTGCAGCATTAATCTGACTATTCATTAAATTCCTCAAAAAATAAAATTAACTATTGCAAATTACTTTATTAAGTTGTTTTTAGCAATTGATGAAACTCAACAAAAAATCCCACCTAAAGATGGGATTAAATATTGCCACGAATGCACGAATTTATTTCTTTCGTTCTTAGTTTTTTCGTCTAAACATCTTTCGGTTTATAAATCACACCTTTATTTTTTTGTCCACTTATTTTTGTGACTAAGGGCGAATCAAATCTTAAATGTCTTGTAAAAGTATATTCTTCAATAGATTCCTTCTTAGCCAGCCAATCCCAATCAATAAAACATTCACCAGGAGCCTCTGCAATTGTAAAATAACCAACTCCAAACGAAGTAATATTATGGAAAAAATGTGAACCTTGAGAAGGTGTAACACTAAAATCCTTAAACCCAGCTTCAATTATAACCGATGCACCAGAAATTTGATCCCAACTTACTGGAATTCCTAACCATGGATCTGTACTTCCCCATCTTCCAACACCAATCAAAACATAAGGTCTTTTTGCACTTACAAGTTTTTCATTAATTTTAGCAATCTCATAAGCAATTTCTTTGCTTTTACTTCTTTCAAATTTCTCTCGGTCAACAACAATTACATCACGAATATTATCATAAATTCCATCACCTAAAACTTGTTTGGTAGAACATAGCATTTCAGATTTATTAACATCTTGAAATTCGATATTGCTTGCTTCACGAGTCATCACCATTGGTCGCATTTGTAAAATTGCAAATTCTTTTAGTTCACCTTTTGGCAAAGACATATTAAGTGCAAATTCAATTTCAACTTGCGTTCCCATTCCGTAAGTTCCAAAATTCAAAATGAGTTCTAAAATTTGCGGAAGAGGAAAAATATTATGTTTTAAAATTGGAGCAAAAGTTACTACTCGTGTTCCCGATCTTGATATTCCATCATATACCGCATCATTTTCTGGTGAATAAGTTGAACCAGTATAGAAAAGCGTGTTATCTTTTTCAGCAATTTCAAGTTTATATTGCTGAACTAAATTATTAGGAATTTCATTTGATCCGGTATAAAGTTTTCCTTCTAAATTAAGAGCAAAGAAATTCTGTTGTGCATTTTTAATTGTTTCTTTTGTAGTAAAAAACTGCATTAAATGTTTAGGATAACGAGGACAGAATCTTACAGTATTCCCTCCTTCAACAACCGTTTTGCCTAATCCCAGAGCCACTAAAGCAATTCCATCTTGAGATTTTTGAGGAGAAATTGGATAGAAATTATATGATTTTGCAACGCCAGCAATATCCGGATAAAATCTTTCGTTATGCTGAGTGCCGACAAGTTTCTGAATTATTACTGCCATTTTTTCTTCTTCTAATCTGTAAGAAGTGGCTTTTAAATAATCCTTTGATCTTTGCAGAAAAGTTGAAGCATAAACTAATTTTATTGTTTGAAGTAATTCTTCCAACCTAGTATCAAGATCAGCATCTTTATTTGGAATCATATAAGTTTGATATACACCTGCAAAAGGTTGAAACTGTGAATCCTCTAGCAGACTTGAAGATCTTACAGCTAATGGAGTTTTGATTAAACTTAAAACTTCAATTAACTTTAAAATAACTTCACTAGGAAATTTTTCCGCTTCTAAAAACTTAGCAATAATTTTTTTATCTTCTTTTTCACTAATGGCAAAACTTAATAATTCATTTTCTTCAAGAAAACTATCAAAAACATCCGTAGCTAAAACAACAGCACTTGGAACATAAATTTCAACACCGTCAAATTTATTTTCGATATCATAATTAACAATTAGAGAATTTATAAATCCTAAACCTCTTGCTTTACCACCAAGAGAACCGCCACCAATTCTCGCAAAGCTATTTTTAGGATCGAAAGTTTCTCTATCAAATTCTGTAACTGTTCCTCTCTGCCTTAATTCTTGATAACTTTTTATATTAGAAATTAAATCGTTTCTTAATTCTGTAACTGATTGAAAATCTGAAATTTTCTTTGGTCGAAAATGCTGAGCAAGCCAAAACTCTGTTCTTGCTTTTAACCAGTTTGAAAAATGGTTTCTTTCTGAGTGGTATGCAATACATTCATCTGGAACAATTGCTAATTGTTCTTCAAGGTTTTTTAAATTCTTTGACCTACTAACTTCTGTCCCATCCGGCATTTTAAAAACAAAATCTCCAAATCCAAAATTTGTTATTAGAAA
>JBGSKB010000013.1:0-9552 GCA_041741395.1 Melioribacteraceae bacterium | reverse complement strand
TGAGATCTTGTACGATATCTAAATATAATTGCGACATTACATCTCCTGAAATTTTGTTATGAGCTATAAACGCTTTTTCAACAAGGGATTTTCTTAATTCTGGATTAAGACACAATTGTTCAATATTATTCGCAAATTCTTGAGCTTTATCCGGAGAACTATAAGAAACACAATCATCATTCAAAACATATTCTGCCGGTTTCAACCTTGCGGCTACTACGGGGATTCCGGATGCAACATATTCAAACATTTTAGTTGATAATGCCAATTGCATAAATTCGTCACTTCTGTATGGCACAATTCCAATATCCGAATTTTTAATATGCATATAAATATTTTCTAAAGTGTCTTTCCCGTTCAAAAAAACTAAATTATGTAAATTATGAATATCTATAATTTTTTGAAGTTTTAATTTGTATTCATCATCATAAAATCCATAAACGTGCAATTCAGAATTGGGAATTTTACTCTGTACCAATGCTAAAGCTTCAATTGCAATATCAATACCAAATCTTTCCGCTATGGTTCCATGATAGATAAGTTTTGCATTTGAACTAATTTTTTCAAATTTTCTTTCTGCATCAAATTTAAAAATTTTAGTATCGGCAGAATTATAAATTATATTAATTTTTTCCTTTGGGACGTTTCTTTCAATAAGTTTTTCCTGAAAACCCGGGCTAGCTGTTATAATTTTATCAGCATATTTACAAGATAAGTCAGCAGATTTTTTAACAAGTTTTTTTAATAATCTTCTTTTACCATTTCCCCATTTGGAGTCAAAAAGTTCTACAGAAGTATCTCTAACATCAAGTAAAAGTTTTGTACCTTTATTTTTTTGAAAGTATGTAGTAAAAATTAGAAACTCTGGTAATGTGTGAACAACTATTAAATCGTATTTTTCTTTAGAAGCCAGGTTTTGAAGTTTAAAAAAAACAGCTCCGGCAAATTTTATCGTACTCCATAAATATTTTATTATTGTGTCTTTAGGTGTTGGTTTAGATACGCCAAATATATTGATACCTTCTTCAATTCTGGTACTATTATGATTAGCATACAAACAAAGCACATCAACTTTAAAATTAGAAGTTTTTAAAGTCTTTGCTTGTTGTTGAAGGCGAGTATCGTTTTCATATAAAAATTTCGATATTATACATGCTCTTTTAATTTGCATAAATTAAATTGTCATCCACGATAGAAAATATTGAAATAAAGTTTATTTTATAACTCAAAATAAGTATAACCACACCATTTATTCAATTCATTCTAAATAAAAAATTCTACATCAATTGACAACTTATTATAACAATACACGATTTCCTAAATAAAATAAATAATAAAATGGTTTGTCTTTTTTATATGGTTACTTAAGGTAAAAATCTCTCTATAAGTTTTTCTTACCTCTATACTATTAAATAGACTATATTTTTATATAAAAGATTCAAAGTTTTTAATCCTTTGATAATATTATAATTTATTTAAAACCCTAGTTTGTTATTAAAATAAATAAAATATCTAATGATTGACCTCTGGAAAATTATGAAATTGAATTAATTGTAATTTCGAACGAATGTGTGAAATTTTGTTTTTGACTTAAATTATTATTTTTCAAAGTCACTTCGCTACTTAGAATGAATGTTAGATTAAATTTTTCAGAAGTCTCTAATAGCTAATTTTCTTATTAAATTTTAAAATTCATCGGAATACTTGAAATGATTTGTTTGCAATGTGAAATAGTAAAATAAGGAGTATTTGGAATTGAATATCAGAAAAATCTTTAAATCACTGAAAATTATTCTAAAATTTCTTTAAAAAGCTGGTAATTACACGATTTAACTGTTCTTTTCTAAAATACTCAATAATATTGTCTGGTACTGAAAATGGTTCTCTACGGAAAAGTGCAAAATAATATCCCAATGTTCTCATAAAACTGGCAATAAAAAAGGGAGGAGAAGGAATACGTGAAAAAAATCTTAGAATTTGAATTAAAGGATGATAGCCAATTGAATACTCAAGTATTCCTCTCTTAAAATTTGACTTTACTTTATTTCCTCTTTTTGCACCCATTATTCGGTGATGAAATAATTTAATATCAACAAAGGTTTTTACTTCCCACCCATTTATTCTTGCCATTACCTCTGCAATAGTATCAATTCCACCTCTTTTCAGTGGTTTATAACCATCAATTTCTTCATAACATTGTCTTCGAAACATTTGCATTGTGCCAGAAACACTCCAATCATAGCTTGCGACTACTGGCGACCATAACTCAGTTTCCTTTTCATATACCACGCCTCCTCCAATGCCCTGCTTTGGATTTCTATTCATTCTGTCAATAATTGATTCAAAAAAATTGGATTCGCATGACATATCAGCATCAGAAAAACCAATATAGTCAAATTTTAGATCTTTAATACTTTCATAACCTTCTTTTATGGCATTCACTTTTGATGCAAAGTTTCTTTCAGCAGATGGATTTCTTGAAATTAATTTTATAAAGGGATAACTTTTCACATATTCTTTTACAATTTCATCCGTACGATCTGTTGAACCATCACTAATAATTACCCACTTCAATGGAATTAGGGTTTGTTTTATAACAGAATCTATCGTTAATTTAATAAACTCTTCTTCATTTCTCGCTGGTGTTATAAGTATATATTGAGAAATATCTGTGTTTTTAATTTGTTCTGAATTTAATGACATATTATTGATTGGAATTAAATACTAATTTTCTGTTATTAAAAAATTATTAAGAATTACTTTAGTAAAATATTTTTATAAACATAGTTATATTCCTGCACAACCTTTTCAGAAGATAAAAAAGTAACACTTTCACGTAATAAGTTTCGTTCCCAAGTTATATCTAATGCTTTTTTAATTGCTTCTTTTAATTCTTCTATTGAATTTGGCTGTACCAAAAATCCATTTACTCCTTCTTTAATAATATGTGGTATTTCACCAACTTTAGAAGCAACAACTGGTGTACCACATAATAATGACTCAACAATTACATTTGGTAATCCTTCATTACGACTAGGTAAGCAAAATATATCTGCTGCGTTGTAGTACTCAACGAGTAAGTCTTCACCAATATTGCCTAAAATTTTAACATTATTTACAATACCTTCTTGTTCAACAATTCTACGAAGATTTTCTTCTTCATATCCTGAACCAGCAAGAATTAAATTTAATTTGTAGTTTTCTCTTAACAATGATGCAAAACTTTTTATTAAAATATCTGCATTTTTCAATTTTCTTAACATTGCTGCAAAGAATATAAGTCTTTTGTCTTTCTCCAAACCAAGTCCATTCTTTGCTTTGCTTTTATCTTTAATACAAAATTTTGAAAAATTATATATGGTATGAGTTAATGCTGTTTTATCTTTGTTTATTAAAACATTCTTTTTAATCAATTCCTCAATAAGAACCTGTGAAACTGAAGTTATTTTACTTGCATTCTTAACAATATTACGGGCTGCAAAATGTCTTAACGTTTTTTGGCGAATAAAATTCACATCACTCCCCATTAAAGTGACAATAAAAGGAAGATTAAATTTCTTTGATAATAACTTAGCTGCCTGTCCAGCAGGGAAAATCCATGCTGCATGAATTAATGTTTCCTGAATATTTTTATATTCTTTTAAGTATTTTTTTAATGATAAGTATGCAAACCAACCTTCTATATCAATAAAGTTAATTCTAGGTGGTCTAACATATTTTACATATATGATATTTAAATCTTTTATATATTGCGGTACAATTGGGTTTTTAGGATAAGCATTTCTCCAATCAGAAAATATTTTCTTTCGATCCTTAAAATTTTTTAACATTGGTATAATTGGAGGAATAATTGGATATAATGCTAATACAGTTATATTATAATGTTTACCTAATTCCTGAACAGTACGATAAATAAACATTCCATCTCGATTTTCCTTACCGTTTGGAAACTGTGTTGTAATCCAAATTATATTCATTTTATTTGTTTATTTCCAAGATATATTGAAAGTAGTTGTAAATTAAATTAGAATCTCTAGTGATTCTTCATGTTCTGTATTTTCAAATAACTCAGCTTGTGCAATAATTGCACCAAATAAAATATATGCAAATCTACCTAGCAGTTGAGCCTGAGCACCGTAAGAAAAAACTAAATAAAATACAATAATAATAAAAAAAGGAAAAACCGAAGTGTCTTTCCTAAATGATTTAATTGATACAAATAATAAATAAATAAAAACAACTATGAAAATAAACAAACCCAGTAATCCCCTTTCAATAATAATCAGAACAAAACCATTGTGAGAAGCATATTGTTGTAATAAACCTTTATTTGTCCATTCTTTTTGCCCAATTTTAGTATAACCTGCTTCTCCGTAACCTAATAGCTGTGTTGAAAGTGGTTGATTAAAAAAAACACCTAGGTCTCTTGAAGCTTGATTCATTCGCCATTCGATTGTCCCCACTTTGATACTGCCACTACTTGTAAATTCTTTACTTTTACCTTCAAAAATTGATTGTGGTTCTTCAATTAATCTATAGTAAATCTCATCCGCAAATTTCGAATCCATATTTATTGATTTGATAAAAATTAAATATCCTCCTATGATTAATGAAAAAAATAGAAGACTTTTCAAACCAACAATTATAATTTTTTTAAAATCTATCAAATGTTTTGGTAAAACTATTAGTCCAACAAAAAAAGAAACAAAAACTGCTAATAAAGTTCCTCTTGATGTCGAAATAAGAATACCAATACCGAAAATTGCAAATAGTAAAAAGGAAAGTATTTTATTAATTTGTTTTATTATAGCAACCATGAATGTTGTTACAATAGCAATTCCAATTAACATTCCGAATACATTGTGGTTTAAAAATGCATCAAAATCACTTTTACTTAAAACGTCTAAGATTCTTCTATTGAAAAATGTTCCTGATGAAATTGTATAAGAATAAATTAAATCAGCAGTGCTAAAAATTCCTGCAAAAATAATTCCAGAGAAAAAAGCTTTTTTTGCATATCCTTTATAAACTGTAATAAATCCTAATAATAAACCTACTTCTTCAAAAATAAACATTCTAATTGGCGCTAAATAACTGTTAGTATTTATATAAGTAACAATAGCAAAATATATCCCAAAAAAGAGAATAAGTAGAAAAAGTCGATTTGTAATCAATAAATTCAATATCAAATTTAAATTTTCTTTATCAAATACAATTATTCTTAAAAAGAAGGCAAGCGTAAGAAATCCTCTTAAATCAAGCGGTCCTGGTAATTCATAATTATAATCATAGTTTATTATGAATATAAAAAAACCAACCAAATGATAAGGATATTCCGCTAAAAAGAATAAAAATGCCATACCTAAAAATGCTACAATTATGTAAAGTATTATTTCCATATATTGAAATTATATTGAGTTGATTGATTTGGATGCTTACTAAAACACTTTTTTACAGCTTTTCATATCATTTAAAAATTGAGTCGCCAAAATTTCCGGATTATGTTTCTCAGAAACATACTTAAAACATCTTTCTCCAAAATCTAAATAACCTTTGGAAGAAATTAGCTCATTAATAATTTTAGGTAGTGATTCATAATCTTCAGCAACAATGCCTAAATTATGCTCTTTAATAATATTATCAGGATTAACATTAATTGTAGTAACTACCGGTATGCCAACTGACCAAGCTTCTAAAAAAGTATTTGAGAATCCTTCTAATCTAGATGTGTTCAATAAACAATAAGCGTTACTTAAAAAGTCTCTTATTTCAATATTAGTTAGATGACCAACAAATTCAACATTCTCTAAATTTTCTAATTCATTAAGTCCTCTTTTAGCATCCTCATCAGTAGTTGAAAATCTTGTACCTGCAATTTTAAATTTATAACAAGACAATTTTTTAACTATTTCAGCAACAGCCGGTAAATTTTTTTCATACCTAAAGTTTCCAACCCAAGCTATATATTCTTTTTCAACATTTTTATTAAACGGTTTTTTAATCTCAATTGAATTATAAAGTATTGAAATACTCTTATTTGGATACTTCCTTTTTAAAATTTCATATTGATATTTATTTTGACATGAAATATGGTCTGCATTTTTTAATCCATAATAGTATACTGCAAGTGATAATTTGGAAAAATTTCTTGCTATTCTACCATCAACATCCATGTCGCTTCCAATACGATGAATAAAAGGTTTTCCTGTAACTTTGGATAAGAAAGCCATTATGCCCGTATTTTCTGTAGCACAACCCTCTAAAAGAAAATCCGGATTATATGATTTAATAGCTTTGTAATATGATGGTATTCTATAATAAAATAGTCTTAATTTTGGAATACCTTTATTTAAATCATAACTCTCAACCAAATCGTAATCAAACTCTTTTTCTTTTATTTCTGCGTTAGAACCTTTCCAAGTTAATATTCCAACTTCACAACCAATTTTTTTAAAACCTTTTAGCCAATTATACCATTCTACAGCTGCTCCACCAGTCGGTACATTTTTTTTTGAGATTAAATTCATTATTTCAAAACTTTCATACAAAAGTCTCATTAATCACCGTAAAATTTATTCATAAATCTCGTCGTAAATGTTTTCAATTTGCCTTGCAGTTTCTCTAAAATCAAATTTTGAGATAACTTTTTTTCTTGCATTTATTCCTATTTGTTTTCTTAATTCTGGGTTTTTTATTAATCTCAGAATATAGTCAGCTAAAATAGTTGAATTTGATGGTTGTATTAAAAACCCATCTGTTTCATTTTCAATAATTTCAGGAGGTCCGCCAAAATTTGTTGCAATAACAACTTTTCCAAGTGCCATTGCCTCAATAATTACCATTCCAAAGGGCTCAGGCTCAATTGAGGTGTGTACAATTATTGAACATTTATCCATGTAATCTTTTACATTTGTAACATCCCCTGTAAATTCAAAATACTTTTCTAAATTTTGATTTTTTACTTTATTTTGCAAATCGTCTTTATTGTTTCCATTCCCAACCAATAAAAATTCAATATTTGGCACCGTTTTAACAAGAATTGCTGCTGCATCTATAAGAATTTGTTGCCCTTTCCATTTTTCAAGTCTGCCGACACATCCGATAATTATATTATCGGTTGTTCCATTTTCAAATGATGTAAACTTCTTTAAATCAACACCATCATAAATCGTTTTACATTTTTTTTCTGGAATGCCGTAACTAATATATTCTGTCTTTGAAAATTCAGAAATACAAATTATTTTATCTATAAATGGATAAATAAATTTGTCAATAAAAATAGAATTGTATAAACCTCTGTAATGACTAACAATTTTTTTTCTTAAAAAAATTGAAGCTAAAATTACAGCTCTATCACCATTTATATTATGATTTGCATGAATAATATCTATCTTATTAACCAATATAATATTGATTAATCTTATTGTTTCTGGTATTAATTTTATTAAAACTTTTAAACTAACTGGTAAAAATTTCCATTTCAGAGTTGTTTTTTTATCATCACATTTATTTTCATTATTAGAACTAATATTTTTTCTATGTTCCTTAAGTAAGGGAATTAATTTTATCCCAATTTTTCTAAGGTAATCAAGAAAAAAACTTTCCTTTTTGTAAAGCAAATAAAGTTCATATTTTGAATTATCTAAATGAGTTAAAAGCGAAAACAAACAATGATCAGAACCCCCAGAAGGAATGCCTAACATATAATGAAATAATATTTTTTTTTTTGCTTCAGTTTTTTTCATCAATGAAGTTTAATTTAAGCTAAACTAATTTTTAAAATAACTTTTATACCATTCCACAAATTTTTTTAATCCATCATCAATAGAAGTTTTTGGCTCAAAACCAACGAAACTATTTAATAATGAAATATCTGCATAAGTTGAATAAACATCTCCAGGTTGCATTGGCAAAAAATTGATCTTTGCTTTTTTACCTATATGTTTCTCAAGAACAGAAATAAAATCCATTAGTTTGACAGGTTTATTATTTCCGATATTAAATATTCTATAAGGGGCAATACTTGAAAATGGATCTGATTTTACTCTATCCCAATTTGTATTAGAAATTGGCTTTTTGTCTATTAACCTAACAACACCCTCAACAACATCATCGATATAAGTAAAATCTCTTTCTAACTTTCCATTATTAAAAACATCAATTTGTTTTCCTTCAATAATATTTTTCGTAAAAGAAAAATATGCCATATCAGGTCTTCCGTAGGGACCATAAACCGTAAAAAATCTCAATCCTGTTGTTGGTACATTATACAGATAAGAATAAGTATGAGCCATTAATTCATTACTTTTCTTTGTAGCTGCATATAATGAAACAGGATGATCAACATTGTCTCCTTCAAAAAATGGCTGCTTAATATTGGCTCCGTATACGGAACTTGAAGAAGCATAAATCAAATGTTCAACAGGAAAATTTCTGCACATTTCTAAAATATTTAAGAATCCATTAATATTGCTTTCAATGTATGCATATGGATTTTCGATAGAATATCTTACACCAGCTTGAGCAGCAAGGTGGAAGATATATTTTAAATTGGCATTTTTAAAAAGGGAGACTAATGTTTCTTTATTTTGTAAATCTATTTTAACAAATTTAAAATTTTCAAAGCTTTCAAGTTCTTTTAATCTTGCTGTTTTAAGCGATGGATCATAATAACTATTTAAATTATCAATCCCATAAACGGAATAACCTTCTTTGCACAACCTTTTAGAAAGATGATAGCCAACAAAACCAGCTGAACCCGTTATAAGTATTTTATTGTTCATATTGATAAGTTCTTATTACTTATAATAATCAATTACTTCTTGAGGAATGCTTAATTCTGATGGGTAGATAAATGTTTCATAGGCATATAGTATAGCTAAAATCTTTTCAACAATTGAATAATTAGAAATCATTAATTCATTGGAATTTAATATTAAATTGAGGAAATCAATATTTAACATTTTTACTAAATCATTAAATTCAAATATACGTTTCAAGTCTTCTTTTACAATTTCAATTTCATTTTCAAATGCTTTTTTGCTGTTCCATATACTATACTTTATTTTTTTAAAGTAGTATCTATTTAAAATTTCATGGCCAAATGTTACCCATAATGAATTGTTTTTATTTAGTTTTCCTCTTCCGTCAAATCTAATATGCCTTACTTCCGGATAATATTTATATAACATATCTTTTGACAGTTGTTGGAATATTCCTTTATTCAATGGAATTTTTAGAAATGTATCAAATAATTCTGTATCATTATATGGATGTAATGTTTCAAACAAATCATTCTCATACATATCAGAAATATTTGAAAAGTTTGGTTGTCTGTCATAAGCCATAAAGGCATCATATCTATCTAATTTATTCTTAACATTTACTTGCTCAAGAGCGGTAAAAATACTTGCTTCTAAGTTTGGATATGTTTCATTAAGCAAGTCAATATTAAATACCTTTTTCATTTCATTATAATCAGATCTTAAATAACTGATAAACCATCTGTGAATATAATTATTAAATAAACTGCCATAAATTTTACCTAAGGAA
>JBGSKB010000012.1:0-2482 GCA_041741395.1 Melioribacteraceae bacterium | reverse complement strand
TTTTGAATCGGCTCTTCGAAACGAATTACAAAATAACCGCTAAAACCTGCACTTTCTCCCCAGCCTTGGTAAATTCTATGAACCGGAATATAACCAACAATTTCATTTTTTTCTGGAATAATTTTTATAAAACCTTCATTCTCATCGCTATTAGGTTCTATAACAATAAATTTTTCTTCACTATTATTAAATGTAAATTTTAAAAATCCGCAACGGGTTGTTGAAGTAATTTCGCAATCGATATTATAACTTTCTAAATTAATTTTATAATAATACGGTGATGATATTTCTTTTGTGTGTGAATATTTAGAACCTCTTGTTTCCGGAAGATAATTTAACTTTTCGGAAATAGGCATAATTGAAAAACTTCCATAATCTTGAGTGCAAGAACCGCTTAACCAATGAGTTCCTCTAAAACCGGTTATTAATGAATCTTTATAATAATATGGAGCAACACATTTAGTTTCAACAATTCTTGTTTGAGGTGTCCAATTTGTCATACCAAATGGTACTGTAACAGAAGGAATAACTTGGGCATTATTTTCGGTTCCTTCACCATGTTTTAGCGCACTAATTGTACTGGAAGGAGCAGTACCAATAAGTGGATTTACATTTTTAACAAAATCAATATCTGACACATTTTGAGGAAGAATTAAATTTATTATTAACATTTCAAAAATAATTGCTATTTGTATTACTATTTTCATTTTCAGCTATTAAATATTATTTGTTAAATCTAAATTCATTCAATAAATAAGTATTATACTCTACCGCAAATGAGATAATTTTTTTAATAAATTTTGTTTTAAAGATTGGAACAATTTTATTTTTTGATGATATTTATTTTTTACTTAAACACTACAAATTATAAACTTAGTTAAACTAAAACGATTCATAATTTTATTCTATCACATATAATTATGCAAATAAATAGCATAGTTCATCAAAATAAATATTACTAAAACGCTTTAGTTATATAAATAATTTTGTTTTGAAAATCAAGTTAAATTTGACTAGGTGAAGATATTATTAATTTAATTTTTTGAGGGTAATATGAATTAATTTGAATGACTCTTATTCTCTAATTTGATTTAGCAATTGCACATGTATTTCTTTTTACAACCTTATGTTCAATTATAACTTTTTCATTTATAATTTCACCTTTTGATTGGATCACTTTAAGTAAAAGTTTGGTTGCGTTTTCTCCAATTTGATAAGCTGGCATATCTATTGTAGATAAAGGAAATTTTAGGTATTTCCCAAAATCTATGTTGTCAAATCCAAATACTGAAACATCCTCGGGTACTTTAATATTTAATTTCTCTAATGCATTTATTACTCCAATTGCTGCAAGATCATTATAACAAAAAACCGCAGTTGGTCTCTTTTCAATATCCTTTGAAAATAACTCAATTGCTATGTTATAACTATCTTCAATATTAGGGCCCACAGTAAATATCAATTCTTCATTTATAGGAATTAGATTTTCATTCATTGCATTCTGATATCCTAATAACCTTTTTTGAGCGTGACCTGAATGCGGTGGACCTCCAAAGTATGCAATTTTTTTATGTCCTAATTTTATTAAATGAATTACTGCTTCATAAGCAGCTTTTCTATTATCAATATCTACACTATTTACAGTGTAGTTATCTATCATTCCAAGTATAACAAAAGATATATTATTACTCATTAGATTAGCTAATGATATAAAATTCCTTACATCATTCTGAATTGGTGAAATTATTAAACCATCAACTCTTTTACTTAGCATTGTATTTATAATTTCTGCTTCCTTTTCTGCTTTTAATTCAGAACTTCCTAAAAGTACAGAATATCCAAATTCTGAAGCAGTATCATAAACGCCTTTCATTACCTTAGCAAAATGTGGATTATCAATTTCTTTAATTATAAGTCCTATACTTTTTGTCTCTTTTAACGCAAGCGACTGAGCAATTTGATTTGGATTATAATTATACTTTTCAATTACTTTTAAAACTTTTTCTCTTGTCTTTTCCGATACACCCGGTTTATTGTTAAGTACAATTGAAACAGCAGATACTGAAACATTTGATAATTTTGCTATATCCACAATTGTTAATTTCATTACTTACCTTTGTAAAAACAAAAAAAAAATTTTTAACTCACAAATCTAATAATCTATTCCGTAAAGTTTTTATTTAATTATTTTTATTTCTTTACTAGAAAATTCATCAACTTTTAATTCTTCTATACTATTCAGAATAATTTGTTTTTTTGAGATATTTTCTTCCATAACTTGAATTTTTTCCAAAGTTAAATTTTTAACATCGTCAAAAATAAATGCTGGTCTATAATCTGGGTTTTCTGCAATAACATAAACATTTCTCATCGTTAAATTCTTTACGTGCCTAACATAAAAAGCCCAAGACGGCAATTCACCAAACATATGAAAATCTGGATATTCCTTTTCATTTTCCGGTACTTCTGCCAATCTGCTTAA
>JBGSKB010000011.1:0-1896 GCA_041741395.1 Melioribacteraceae bacterium | reverse complement strand
GAAACGGTGTTGCCTCACATTATCTAAACGATAGTTACCAGACTGCACAAAAATTTATACCAAATCCTTTTTCAAACGAATTGGGCAGCAAACTCTACATAACCGGTGACTTAGTAAGATTATTATCATCAGACAATATAGAATACATTGGAAGAAATGATCACCAAATAAAAATTAGAGGATTTAGGGTTGAATTAACGGAAATTGAGAATATAATAAATTCACTTAATTTTATTAAAGAAGCTGTTGTTGTAAAAGTAACAGATAATAATCGTGATTTATTAATTTGTTATTATACAACAAATTTATCAGATGAAAAAAGTTATCAAGAATTTACTTCGGCAATTAAAGGTAAACTTCCCGATTTCATGATACCGAATAGTTTTATTTTAATTGAAAAAATACCAGTGACTTTAAGCGGAAAAATTGATAGGCGAAAATTAGAGAATAAAAAATTAGTTCAGACGAATAAGAGCAAAGAAAAAGTATTGCCGGAAACAGAAAGAGAAATTATTTTATATCAAATTTGGCAAGATGTTTTAGGGAAAGAAAACTTTGGTATTACCGACAATTTTTTTGAACTTGGTGGAGATTCCATTATTGGAATTCAAATAATATCAAAAGCTCGTCAAAATGGAATTAATATAAAACCTGTAAATTTATTCCAGTACCAGACAATTAGAGAGATAGCTTCTATTACATCTGAAAATGAAATTATAATTGCTGAGCAAGGGATAGTTTCCGGAGAATTTTCTGCAATACCAATTCAACAAATTTTTCTTAAAAGTGAATTGCAAAATCCAAACCATTGGAATCAATCTCTTTTATTTAAAATTGATCAAGCATTAAACATTGAATTTTTGAAAGGTACCATTAAATTATTATTAAAACATCATGATGCTTTAAGAATTAGATTAAACTTACCAAACAAGTCGAATCTTAAAATAACTGAACAAATTGAAGATAATTATTTTGAATATTTTGACTTTGAAAATATTGATAACAAAATTCAAGAAATAGAAAATAATTGTCTAAAAATTCAGAAATCATTAGATATCATAAATGGACCAATTTTCAAAGTTGCATATTTTAAATTAAGTGCAAATGAAAGCAGATTACTTTTAGTTAGTCATCATTTAGCAATTGATGCTGTTTCATGGAGATTTTTATTAGAAGATTTTCAAAATGTGTACTCATCTTTTAGTTTGGCTAAAGAAACAAATCTACCACCCAAAACAACTTCCTTTAAAGATTGGGCAATAAAATTAGAGGAATATGCACAATCCAAGGAATTACAAAATGAATTTAGCTATTGGAAAAATCTAGCTTTAGACTTTGATTATTCATTAGAAAATAAAAAAATAAACAATAATCAAGAAAGCAATTCTGAAAATATTAATATTACATTCAGTAATGATATTACAAAGAACTTAATTGAAATTGTTAATAAAAAATTTAATACAAAATTACCAGAAATTTTATTGACAGCAGTGATAAGAAGTTATTCAGTTTGGAAAGGTAAGCGTAAATTAACAATATTTTTAGAAAGTCATGGTCGAGAAAATATATTTGAAAATATCGATCTGTCCAGAACTGTCGGATGGTTTACAACGATTTATCCAATTATTTTAGATCTTAAAAAAAGTATTAACGTTGAAGAATCTATTGTTTTAATTAAAGATCAAATCAGAGCAATTCCAAATGAGGGTTTAGGATTTGGTGTTTTAAGTTATCTATCAAACAATGATGAAATTATTAATGTTTTGAAAGTATTTGATAATGTTGGAATAACATTTAATTACCTTGGTCAATTTGATAACGTACTAACCAAAGATTCAATATTTTCAATAGCAGAAGAATCTAAGGGCGAAGAAAGAGATTTGGATAACCAAAGAG
>JBGSKB010000010.1:0-2445 GCA_041741395.1 Melioribacteraceae bacterium | reverse complement strand
TAACAGTTTTCTCAGCAATATATCCATCGAAAGCGTCTCTTCTGGTAATTGTAAACTTATCATAGGAAAGTCCATTATCACTCAAAATCTTTTTTATTTGGTCTCTTAATAATTGAAAATTATTAGCTTCTTGGATTAAGGCGTCGTCTATACCTAATATTATATTATCCAACTTTTCACCTGTTGTTTTTAGATTTATTATTAGTGGATGATTCAATTATTTTAATATCGTTTTCTTCTAAATTATATATTGAGTAAATCTTCGTATCAATTTCATTATTTATTTCATTTATTTCATTCTCTAAGTTTATTAAATAATCAGTTTTTCTATTTTTATTTTTAATATATAGTTGATTTTTATCGAGCATTCTATTTACTAAATCAATAACTTGTTTTTGTTGAGAGCCAGTACCAATTTTAATAGGTAATGATAATACTTTTCCTTGGGTCAAATGTGGGAAAACTTTTCTTTGTTTTTCTCCAAAGCAAGAATAATAATAAAAATTCATTAATTTGCTATTCAATATTCCTAAGATATAACTAACATCTATAGTTGGCACCTTCATTTTAAATATATATATTACTTGGATAACCCAGTAGTTTTTATCATCCAGAACAGCATTTATTCCTAACCCCGTTTTCCTAATTAAGATTTTTTTGCCTTCATATAATTCTGGTGTTTTATAATCTACATTGTCTTGATGTAATCTTAAATAATGTTCTCCTTTAATTTGATATCTATCAATATCCTCTCCAATTAAAAATTTAACATATTCATTATTAACTTTCGAGTCTGTTACTAAATCACTGCCTTTCCCAATTTCTACTCCTCTGGCATTGTCCACATAGGTTCCTAAAATTTCAGAGTTATTTCTTATTGTTTTAACAATCCTATTATTAACATCATCAGAATAAATAGAAAATACTAGATTTTTATTCGTTTTAAATTCTTTTTGTTTTCTTTTACTTAATATCAACCCATTAAGATTTTCTTCGTTTATTCTTTCTGCAAAATACACTAAGTTGTTATCACGTAATTTTTCGTTAGCCTCTTTTTGAATAATTAATATTGATGAGGGCATATTTACATCTGCAAATACATTATCTCCGAGATGTATAATTTTTAATATTTTACAAGTATTTAATAGATAATTCCTAAATACATCATAATCCAAATTACTAATAAATCGATCCGGGATAATAAATCCTAAAATCCCTCCATTCTTTAAAAGTTTCATTGAACGCTCAATAAATATTGTAAATAAATCATATTGTTTTTTCGCAACTTCATAGTGTTGTTCATAATATTTTTTTTCATTTGAAGGCATTGATTTGGATTGAACCCAAGGGGGATTTCCAACAACAATGTCAAACCCGGGTTTGGGAAGAATGTTTTTAAATTTTTCTTCCCAAGAAAATGCGGTTTCACCAGCAATTTCCTCTTCATCAATAAGTGAATTACCCTGCCGGATATTGTCATAAAGAATCGGTAACAACTTGCGTTTTTCTGCTATTTTTAATAGAAGATTTAATTGAGTAATTTCAACTGCCTTTTTATCTAAATCCACTCCAAAAATATTTTTTTGTAAGATTTTTACTTTAGTAGTAAACGGCATTCCTTCCGGCCCTAGTTCACTTTGTAGAAATTTTTTATTTGAATTTTTATGAGATTCAAAAAGAACATCATAACATTTAATTATAAATGAACCAGAACCACAAGCCGGATCTAAAATTTTAATTTCATCAAGATTGACATTCTTCTTTAGTAATTCTCCTAAGCTATTTTTAATAATATAGTCAACAACATATTTGGGAGTGTAGTAAATACCTTGTTGTTTTCTATATGCAAAGTTTTTTATTAATTTAGCCCTTTTTTCCGATGTACTTAATATATAACTCAAATATTGTTCATAAATATTTCCTAAAACTTCGACGCCTATCGCAGAAAAATCATAATAAATGGATTTATCTTTGGTGTAATATAAATTTTGTATTATTTCTTCTAAAACCCAATCATTAATTTCTAAAGTGTCGCATAAATGTTCCTTAAATAGTAAACTATTATAATGATCATTAAATTCAATAAAGTTTAATCTTAATTCATTAATTAATTTACCTTTACCTTTATCGATCCAACTTCTATACTTAGATATTAATGTAGGAGGTTCAAGTTCTCTATCTTCACAATTTCTAATAAAAATTAATCTATCAATAATTCTTTGAACACAATCGTCAATTTCCTCTTGGGTTAACTTCTTTTCTTGATTAATTTTTATGATGTTTTTTGACAGTTTTTCTCTAAAATCTATTAAATCAAGCAATAATTGCTTATCAACTGAAGTTTTTTTTACTTTTTTACCATATTTTTCAGCTAATGCATCCAATTTGCCTTCATTAAAACTGTCTTTTGATAGTAAGGATAATTCGTCAAATCTATCAATAAAT
>JBGSKB010000009.1:0-2856 GCA_041741395.1 Melioribacteraceae bacterium | reverse complement strand
GTAGGTAATGTAAATTTTTTATTTTGTTTTAATTGTAAATAAAAATTTTGAATGTCATCAAATATTATTCTCCATGAAACACTGTCTATAACAAGGTGATGCGCAACAAGAAACAAATAATATTTATTTTCAGTCTTTATATATACAAATTTTGCAATAGGACCATTCTCTAAATTTAATGATGCTTGATGTTTATTAGTTATCTCTTCTAAAGATATATTATTTGTTAAAGTTTTTTCTATTTCAAATGGTAAATCATTAATATCATTTGAATAATACTGTATAAATTTTGAGTCGACAATCTCAAATCTTAATCTTAAAGAATCATGTAATTCAAAAATCTTACTAAATGTAATTCTTAAAATATCTTTATCTAATGGTTCAGAAAATTCAATTAATAATGATTGATTCCAATGATTTTGATTTTGGAAACTTTGATCAAAGAACCAATTCTGAATTGGACTTAAACTAAAATTACCTTTAGGGATCTCCATATTTTCAAAATTAATTATTGTACTGCCAGTAAGTAAAGATAATCCTTTAATTGTAGGTGATTGAAAAATATTTTTAGGAGTTATTTTTATTCCGCTCTGATTTGCTTTTGAAATCACTTGAATTGCTAAAATTGAATCTCCACCCAACTCAAAGAAATTATCATTAACTCCAATGTTTTCAACTTTTAAAACTTCTTTCCAAATAGTTACAAGTGAATTCTCAACTTCATTTGAAGGAGCAAGAAATTTAGAATCAATTATGTCCCTATTAAATTCTGGTCTTGGAAAACCTTTTCTATTTATTTTTTTATTTGTAAGCAAAGGGAAAGAAGTCAATTCCATAAATAAACTAGGTACCATGTATTCAGGTAATTTTTCGGCGAGGTATTTTTTAAGCTGTCCTATAGTAATTTCACAATTGGGTTTAACAATATAATAAGCAACTAATTTTTTATTTCCTGGTTCGTCTTCACTAATTAAAACGATACCATCTTCAATTAGTTCGTGTCTGCGTAAATTTGCTTCAATTTCACCCAGTTCAATTCTAAAACCTCTTAATTTTACTTGTTCATCTAACCTGCCAAGATATTCAATATTTCCATCGTTCATCAATCTTACAAGATCACCGGTTTTATATATCCTGCTCCCGCCATTTTTATCATATGGATTTGGAATAAATCTTTCTCCAGTTAATGAAGGATTTTTTAAATAACCTCTCGAAATGCAATCTCCACCAATATATAATTCTCCTGGAATTCCTTTTGGTGCTAAATTTAAATTGCTATCCAAAATAAAGTGAATTGAATTTTCAATAGGTTTGCCGATGCTGGGTTTTACTAAGGTCTTATTTATATCACAAATAGTAGAATCTACAGTACATTCAGTTGGTCCATACATATTAAAAAATTTAATATGTTCCGTATGTTTAATTTTATCCCAAAAATCTGTATTGATCGGCTCTCCACCTGGTAAAATAATTTGTGGATAATTCGAATGAATATTTAGTATTCCACTTTCGATAAGAATTTTTAATTGAGTTGGTACACAATCTAAAATATCTATTTGTTTGTCATTTATATATTCTATAAATGCATTTCCGTCCAATCTTATTTCCTCGGGTATAATTACAAGCGTATGTCCAAAAATCAACATTATAATTTGCTGCATTGAAGCATCAAATGATAATGGAGCATTTAGACTAATATTAAATTTTCTATTCTCCGATTTATAAATTTTCTTGCTCAATCCATATGCTAAATTTATAGCAGTTCTGTGCTGAATCATTACACCTTTAGGTAATCCTGTTGAGCCTGAAGTAAAAATTATATATGCTAAGTTCTCAGAAAATATTTTGAGGTTTGGATTTTCAGAATTTTCATTTTCAATTAGACCAATTTCATCACTTAAAATAATTTTAGTTGTTTTAATTTTTGTGAATTCTGATATCGACTTTTCTGTTATAACAATAGCAGCATTAGAATTCTCAATCATATAATTTAATCTATCAATAGGATAAGACGGATCAATTGGAAGATAAATTCCTCCAGCTTTCCAAATAGCTAAAATTGCAATAATATTCTCAATTGACCTTTCAAGACTTACAACAACAATCGATTCTTTTAAAACTCCTTTTTTGATTAAATAATTTGATAACTGATTAGACATTCTATTTAATTCTGAAAATGATATTTTTTTATCTTTATATATTACAGCGGTTTCACAAGCAAACTTGGTCAAGTTTTCTTCGAACAATTTATGTAATACTGTATTGTTTTGATTTAAATTTACAGTGTTATTTAAAGAATTTAACAATTTTATTTTTTCTGAATTATTGATGAATTGAAGTTCACTTATTTTTTGTGATGGATTTGTTAGAACACTTGTCAAAATTTCTAAATAATGATCAATCATTAAAAAAATTGTTTCTTCCTTAAATAAATCTGTATCGTATTCAAAAACTCCGGTTAGTTTTTCATTTCTTTTCGTTATTACTAAATTCAAGTCAAATTTAGATATTTTTAAATCAACTTTTTGAGGTTGAATTTTAAGTTCTTTTAATTCAATCTCAGATATTGGCGAATTATTAAAAACAAACATTGCTTGAAATAAAGGAGAATGACTAAGCGAGCGCTCAACTTTTAATTCATCTACTAATTTCTCGAAAGGAACTTCTTGATTGTTTAGCGCCTCGATTAATGTTTGGTTAACCTTAAATAATAATTCACTTACCGTAATATTATTTGAAAATTTGCTTCTCAATACAATTGTATTTACAAACAATCCTATTATCTGCTGTAATTCCAGTTTATTTCTGCCTGCTACTGGAGTACCTATCAGAATATCATTACTAGTCGAATATTTA
>JBGSKB010000008.1:0-1530 GCA_041741395.1 Melioribacteraceae bacterium | reverse complement strand
AAATGAAATTCAAGGAAGAAGACTTTTTGAATTATTATCCAGATTTGATGAAGGGCTAAACCGCTTACTGGAATTGGGGATTATAAAAATTAAAGTTTTAGCAATCAAAGAAGGATTTTTACTTCCAGGTGATAAAATTCTAATTTTAACTGATTATGAAACTTTCAATAAACCCTATCGAACAAAAATTTCTAAAAAACAAATTTTAAGAAAATCACGAGTAAAAGAATTTGCTTCACTAAAAATTGGTGATTTTATTGTTCATGAAAATTTTGGAATTGGAAAATATGTTGGTTTAGAAACAATTAAAATTGGAATTGTTGAGCAAGAAACCATAAAAATAATTTATGCGGAAGGCGGAATTGTTTATCTAAATATGAATTATTTATCACTAATAAAAAAATATTCTTCTGGTGATAAAGTTCCGCCAAAACTTACTACTTTAGGAAGTGGTGAGTGGCGTGTAACGAAGAAAAAAGTTAAAACAAAGATTAAAGAAGCGGCAAGAGATTTAATAAAACTTTATGCACAAAGAAAAACTGCACAAGGTTTTGCATTTTCTATCGATACAGTTTGGCAAAAGGAATTGGAAGCTTCATTTTTATATGAGCCGACTCCCGATCAAGCAAAAGTTACTGAGGAAGTCAAAACCGATATGGAACAAGAAAATCCGATGGATAGACTTGTGTGTGGCGATGTTGGATTTGGAAAAACTGAAGTTGCTATTCGCGCTGCATTTAAAGCAGTAAGCGATGGCAGACAAGTTGGAATGCTTGTTCCAACAACTATTTTGGCTGAGCAACATTTTAATACTTTTAAAGACAGACTTTCTCAATTTCCGGTAAAAGTTGCAGTACTTTCGCGGTTTGCAAGTAAATCAAAACAAAAAGAAATTATTAAAGAACTCACTGAAGGCAAAGTTGATATTGTAATTGGCACGCACCGACTTTTATCAAAAGACATTAAATTCAGTAATTTGGGTTTGTTGATAATTGACGAAGAACATAGATTTGGAGTTATGGCAAAAGAAAAACTTCGCCAAATTCGTGTGAATGTTGATACATTAACTTTAACGGCAACTCCAATTCCGCGTACATTAAATTTATCTTTACTTGGCGCACGAGATTTATCAATTATTGCAACTCCTCCTCCAAACCGCCAGCCAATTTATACCAAAGTTGAAACTTTTGATATTGTAAAAATTAGAGGATGGATTTTAGATGAAATAAAAAGAAGAGGACAGATTTATTTTGTTCATGATCGAGTTCAATCAATTGATAAAATTGCCACATATTTGCAAAGACATATTCCGCATATTAGAATTTTAGTTGCGCACGGTCAATTAAAACCGGCTCAACTTGAAAAAGTAATCTACAGTTTTATGAATAAGGAAGCAGATGTATTAATTTCTACAAAAATAATTGAAAGCGGATTGGACATTCCAAATGTGAATACGATAATTATAAATCGTGCCGATAGATTTGGATTGGCTGAACTTCATCAATTGCGCGGAAGAGTTGGAAGATCAGA
>JBGSKB010000007.1:0-5569 GCA_041741395.1 Melioribacteraceae bacterium | reverse complement strand
TATGTAGGTGCAGCAATTGAAGAAATTGACATATTAGATTTAGAAAAAAACCTTGCACAAGTTGATAGTGAAGATATAATTTTTGTTTATAATAATTTGATGCGCGGTTCACGAAATCACTTAAGAGCTTTTGTTAAAAATTTGAGTGCACAAGGAGTAGAATATCAAGCTCAATATCTTGATGAAGAACAGTTTCAAACAATTGTTTCTTCTGGTGTTGAGGGAGGCTCAAGAAGAGGTAGAGGAAAAAGATAGGGTAGATTAGTTCCTCATGATTAGTGAAGAAAACCTCCTTCGGGAGGTTTTTTATTTTCAGTAAATTTGATATGAAAAGTTTTAGAATAAAATTGAACATCAAAATAAAAATTAACTTTTCTTTTTAGCCAAGTATTTCCAATAAAAATAAAATGGTAAACCGGATAAAATTAAAATCAATCCCATTGCTGCATCTTCAGAATCCGAAACAACAGAATTAATTAAAAACAAAAATGAAAATGCAACAAATATTAATGGAAGATATGGATAACCCCATACTTTAAATGGGCGATTTGCATCCGGCATTTTTTTACGCAGAATTATTACTCCATAAGCCCCAAGCATATAAAATAACCACGCGGCAAAAATTACATAATCAGTAATTGTATCAAATGAACCTGATAAAACAAGTACGCTTGACCAAATTCCTTGGAGAACTAAGGAAGTATGCGGTGTTCCAAATTTAGGATGAACTTTACCAAGAAATGTAAAAAACAAATTATCTTTAGCCATTGCAAACTGAACTCTAGCAGAAGCTAAAATACTACCATTTAGTGCACCGAATGTTGAAATTATTACGGCAATTGAAATAATTGAAGCTCCGGAAGAACCAAAAAGAATTTCCATTGCTGAAGCTGCAACTAATGGTGAATTTTTCATTACATCAATTGGAAGAATATATAAGTAAGCAATGTTTACAATTACATAAACCGCAATAACAATTAAGGTTCCGTATAGTAATCCTAAAGGAATATTTCTTTGAGGATTTTTCATTTCACCGGAAATAAATGTTACGTTGTTCCATCCATCATAAGCCCAAAATGCGCCGGCTAATGCAAGTCCGATTGCTGCAATTAATTCACTTGATGAATTTTGAATGATTGTAAATCTGCTTTGAATATTTGAAAATGAACCATTTCCTAAAGTTAAAAGTAAGATAGATAAAATTATGATTGATGCTATTTTTATTATTGTTACAATTGTTTGAACAATACCGCCAAATATTACTCCAAAATAATTTATTGTTGTTAAAAAAACTATGCAAAGAATTGCTACAGCTTTTGGGCCAAATTCAAAGAAAGGATGAATATCACCAACTAATGGCATGTAGAATGAAAAATCTTGTAAACTTTGAGGAAGTTGTGGATAGTTAATAAAATATCCCAAATATTCTCCAAAAACATAAGCAATAGCTGCTTGGCTTCCCGTTTGAATTACGGAAAGTACCGACCAGCCATAAATGAAAGCTACTCCGTCTCCATACATTTTTCTAAAATAAACATATTGACCACCAGTTGAATCAATAATTCCCGCAATTTCAGCATTAACTAAAGCGCCAATAAATGTTATTGCGCCGGCAATTACCCAAATTATGATTAATAATTCCGGTGAACCTAATTGACCAGCCATTGTTGCTGGTTTTCGAAAAATACCTGAACCAATCATAGAACCGGCAACAATCATAATTGATGCTGTTAATGTTAGACTTCTAACTAATTCAGTTTTGGGAGATGAATTTTTCATACAAACATTGGATTATTAATATTGAAGTGAATTTAAGGAAAATATTTAAAAATCCATATTGTAAAGTTTAATGTGAAAAGTAAAAAGTGAAAAGTGAAACGTAAAACGTAAAGATGAATAAACGTTTGGAGAACAAGAACATTTCATTCCGGTTGCTGAGTGTTGACGGTGTTTCGATAATTCTTAATTTCATTGGGGAAACTCAACATCCGGTAAATTTTCGAAGCATACCGGAATCTAAGATGCAAATTTTCATCAGCATGATGCAACTTGAGATCTCTCACTTAAATCGTGGGAGATAACAAATTAAAATGTGAAGAAAAACCAGAAAAAGAATTTGTCATTTCTAGAGAAACGAGAAATCTCATATTATTAAGAGATTGCTTTGTAAAATCACTCGCGATGACGAAAGAAGAAAGAAAAAAACTTTACAATTTTATTGTATTCCTTCTTGCATTAGTTTTTCAACTGAATTTTTTACTCCGGGGGATAAAGTTTCCAAATAATGATCTTGCGTAAGGAAAATAATTTCCTCCATTAATTCTGGGTGTTTCTGAGCAATTTTTATTATAAACTTTAGTGCAGTAATTCTAATTGAAGGATCTTTATTTATTTGTTCCCATAAGTTCATGCATATGTTAAATATTTTCCCTTCATATTTTTTATTAATTTTCATTTTAGAAAGTATTTTTAGCAACTCTCTTTGATGTCCATCTTTTTTATCTTCAATAGAATTTACAATAGTTTTTATATGTTTTTGAATTCGCAAATCATTTTCTTCCATACATCCCCAAAGCAAAAATGCTGAACGCCAAGAATATGGTTGTTTGTCGGAAATAGCTAATTCTATTGCTTCATCAAAATACTCCGGATGAGACTTCAAAAATGAAATCATTTCATCTTTATATGAATTCATTAATTTATTTTCTAAAACTGTTTCCATTTAATCCAATAAATAAAATTTATTTACTTTTTCTCCATTTAGTTTTAATATTTTCCTCTAAACGTTCAACCATAATGTAAAGTATTGGTATTACAACAAGAGTTAAAATTGTTGTTGTTGATAAACCTCCAATTACCGCTCTTGCTAATGGGGTCCAAGTTTCAGAACCTGAACCAAATTCTAAAGCTAACGGAACCATTCCTAAAATAGTTGTTAATGCAGTCATTAAAACCGGACGCATACGTGCTGCACAACCAACTTTTACAGCTTCAAATAATTCATATTCTTGTTTTCGTAATTGATTAATATAATCAACAAGAACAATTCCATTATTAACAGCAATTCCAACTAACATTACAAGACCCACCAAAGCCATAACGCTAATGCTTGTTCCGGTAATAAATAGGAAAAAGAAAACTCCAATTACAGAAAGTGGAACTGTAAACATTATAATAAAAGGATCAACAAAAGATTCAAATTGTGCAGCCATAATCATGTAAACTAAAAGTATTGCAGCAATAAATGCTAAGGCAAGATAGAAAAATGCTTCTTGCTGATCCTCTGCCGTTCCGCCAATTATAACTTGGAATTCCGAAGGGATTGCAGTTTCTGCGACAATTTTATTTACTTCCTCAACTGCTTTGGATAAATCAATTCCGGAAAGTCCAATTCCCACCGAAACAAATCTACTTTGATTTTCTCTAAAAATTGTTGGTGAAGCTTCTTCCTCAGTTACATTTGCAATTTGCTTAAGCTGAACCATCTCACCGGTCATTAAAGGAATCTGCATATTTTCAATCATAGATTTTTGATTTCTATAATTTTTATCATATTGAATTCTAATATTAAATTCATCTCCTTTTTCCCGGTATTGTGAAATTACTTTTCCTTGCATAGCCGTGGAAATATTACTTGCTACTGATAACCCAGAAAGTTTTAGATCATTCATCACATCCTTATTTAAATGGACTTGAAGTTCCGGAGTTGTTTCTTTTGTGTTCAATGTTATATCAACAAAACCTTCAACTTTTTCAAATTTACTTTTTAGTTCATTTGCAATTGCTTTTGCACCATCAGTATCAAATCCAATAATTTTAACTTCAACATCTTTTTCGGTTGAGAAAGTTGCACCTTCTTGGAAGTAATAAGTAACACCTGGAATATCATCAAGTCTTTTTCTTAATGAATCTTGAATTTCAAATTGTGTAATTGTTCTTTGCTCTTTTGGTTTAAGTTTTATTATTGCTTCCACAGTACTTGATGTTGTTCCGAATGCACCAATTCCTTCTCGTTCACCATAAAAAATAGCAATAGATTCCATTGCATCAGCCGGAACGATTTCTTTAACAATATCTTCTATTTGATATGCATATAACCTTGTTTTCTCAATCGGTGTGCCGGAAGGAGATTCCATTAAGAAATCAATAAATCCTTGATCACTCTTAGGTAAGAATTCTCCACCAAGAAAAGTTGCTAAGCCAATTGAAATTACAAAAAGTATTGTTACAATTAAAAGAACTGTTTTTCTATGAAATAGAGACCAGTTTAAAACTTTTGCATAATTGTTTGAAAGGGCTTCAATCCATTTGCCAATTTTATTTTTAAGAGAAGTAAAAAATCCTTCTTTATTTTTCTTCTCTAAACGTAAAATATTTGCAGACATTAATGGAACAATTGTAAGAGCTACAATTAATGAAACTATTAAACTAAATGTAATTGTTAAAACCAAATCTTTAAATAATTGTCCGGTAATATTTGGTACAAATAAAACCGGAACAAAAACCGCAATTGTTGTTAATGTAGATGCAGTAATTGCCAAACCAACTTCGGTAGTTCCAACATCAGCCGCATCAATTTTATTTTTTCCCATTTCCCTATGTCGATAAATATTTTCAAGAACAACAATTGAGTTGTCTACAAGCATACCAATTGCCAATGCAAGTCCAGCCATTGATATTATATTTAGAGTTAAGTTAGTTGCATATAAAACAGCGAAAGTTACAATTACTGAAAGCGGAATCGAAATTCCCATAATTATACTTCCGCGCAGGTTTCTTAAAAAGATATAAATTACAACGAAAGCCAAAACAAATGAAATTATTGCCGTATTACTTAAATTATTTACTGAAAGCATTATAAAATCCGCTTGGTCCCACAAAGAAGTTAATTTTGTTCCTTGCGGTAATCGAGCCAAAATATCCGGCAATGCTTCATTAATTCTACGAGAGGTAAGTACGGTATTAGCATCAGATTGTTTCATTATAAACATCATAACGCCTTCGCCGTAATCTGCACGTACTTCTGAAGCATTTTCTTTATAGCTATCTTCAACAGTTGCAACGTCTTTTACAAGAACTGGCTCTGTGCCTCTCATTGTAACAATAGTATTTTTAATTTGATCGAGTGAACGATATTCACTAAATATTCTGAGATTATAAGTTTTTTGTTTTGTCTCAATTGTACCGCCGGGTAAAAGCCCACTTCCGACTTGAATTGCTTGTGCTACATCATCCGGTGATAATCCAAATGAAGCAAGCAAAGTTGGATTAAGGTTAATATTTATTTGTCTTTGCAAACCCCCTTGAGTTTGAACAGATGCAACGCCGTCAACTCTTTCGAACAAAGGTTCAATAGTTTCTTCGGCAAGTCTTCTTAATTCGGCAGACCCAAGATATTCTGAACTTAAATTTAGAAATACAATCGGACTCATCGAAGGATCGAAAACAAAAGTAATTGGTTCATTTGCATCTGCCGGTAAATAATCTCTAATGTAATCCAAATTTTTACGGATATCAGATTCAGCTTCATTCATATCCGTACCGTATTTAAATTCAAGAGTTACAATTG
>JBGSKB010000006.1:0-8826 GCA_041741395.1 Melioribacteraceae bacterium | reverse complement strand
ATTGGAGAGGAATGTATTATTTAGCAGCCGTTTATAATAGGGCACTTACTGAATTTGAAGTTCAGCATAATTATTCAGTTGGAACACCTGTAGATACTAAACCGGCTTTTACAATTCAACCTACAGATCAAAATATTATTGAAGGTGAATCATTATTTATGGATTCATATGCTGTTTCAACATGGCCAATTACATATAGATGGAAGAAAAATGGCGTTTTTATAGATGGTCAAAATGATAGATTTCTAAATCTAAGTAATTTAACAATGGAAGATGACGGTGCGATTTTTGCGAGTACTGCTTCATCTGAAGGTGGACATACTATTAGTAATGAAGCAAGAGTACATATTACTTCTGCAGATGGTAGAGTTACTAGAGGTGTACAGGCACTTTATAATTTTAGAGAGGGTTCTGGAAATAAAGTAAATGATGTTTCAGGTGTAGGATCTAAAATAGACTTAACAATATTTTCAACAGAAGCAGTTGAATGGAATAATCATGGATTAAGAATAAAATCAGAACCATCTATATCCACAACATCTCCAGCTCAAAAAATCATAGACGCTTGTAAAACTTCAGATGAAATTACACTTGAAGCTTGGCTTCTACCTCTAAATAATACTCAAACTGGTCCGGCAAATATATTTAGTTTATCTCAAGATGCAAGCCACAGAAATTTTACAATTGGACAAACTGCTGGAAGTTACGATGTAAGATTAAGAACTTCTACAACTGATCATAATGGATTACCATCTGTATCTTCAAATGGTGTTTCCTCAGATGATTTCAACCATGTTGTATATACACGTGATGAAAATGGAAACGCAAAACTTTATATTGATGGAACATTAAGAAACTCTTCAACTGTTAGCGGAAATTTTGATGAATGGCAAGATTATTTCCTATCAATGGGTGCAGAAGTTGGCGGTGGTTCACCTTGGTTGGGAACACTTAACTTAATTGCTGTTTTTGATAGAGCTCTTTCAAACAGTGAAGTTCTAAGAAATTATGAATATGGAGCATATGGCGTTGTAAAAACTCCAACAAACTTAGTTGTTGTTGAAAATAAAATTGGAAAAATTACCTTAAATTGGGAAGATAATTCTTTAAATGAGAATGGATTCAAAATTGAAAGAGCTTCCGGAGATCCATTAACTTTTTCTGAAGTTGGAACTGTTGAAACTGATATTACTTCATTTGTTGATTCAAATGTTGTTGATAATCAAGTTTATCATTACAGAATAAAAGCATATTATAATTTAGGGGAATCTATTTACTCCAATGAAGTAACTATACAATCATTAATTACCCCTTTAGCAGTTCCTACAAATCTTCAATATTCTTATACTCTTGATGGATATCCAAAAATAACTTGGGACGATAATTCTTCGACTGAAGACGGATTTAAAATAGAAAGAAGATTATCAATATCTGGTTCAAATTTTGCGGTAATTGATTCGGTTGCTTCAGATGTAGGTGAATATATCGATCTTTCAGTTAATGATTCAACTTCATATATTTATAGATTATATGCATTTAATGCAGATACTGTTTCTGAAATTTCGGGTCAATTATTTGTTGAAGTAATAACAATAACTGATGTTAAACAAGAAATTGAAATTCCAAATGATTATTCACTTTCGCAAAATTATCCAAATCCATTTAATCCATCGACTAAAATTAAATTTAGCTTACCAGAAAAATCCAATGTTAATATTTCAATATTTAACATGTTGGGCCAAAAAGTTGGTGAACTTCTAAATGGTGATTTTGCCGCAGGCTATTATGAACATAATTTTAACGCATCGAATTTCCCAAGTGGAATTTACTTATATTCAATAGTTGCCACAAGTACTGATGGAAAATCATTTAAGAATACAAAAAAAATGGTTTTAATAAAATAACATTTTCAGAAAAAAGTTAAAAGCCAGGTTTCTACCTGGCTTTTTTTTTACTTTTTGTTATGTGTTTTTATTTCGTTTCATTATATTACATAGTAATTGTGTGATAAATATCAATAAATATTGAAATATTGTTCCACTTTTTTGCTAATAAATTATCCCAAATTGATATTGAGAATGTTTATTTTCATTTTTGAATTTGATGGAAATAATTACATTTAATTAATTATTAATAATCTTTATATTTAGTACTAATCGATTTAAATATTTAATATGACAAAAGTCCCAAAATATAAATTCTATTTTGCCCTATTTGATTTGTTAATCTTATCAACTGCATTTATAATTTCTGCATTTGTAGTTAGATATGATAAAAGTCTAGACTTATTTAATTTTATAAAAATTTCATATCCAATTTTAGCACTTTTTTTTATTGCTGCGGCTTTTTTTATATTCATTTTTCAAGTTAATAATCTTTATCGAATTAACATTATATTCCACCGTTCTGCTCATTTAACAGCGATAATTAAATCACTATATTACGGAACACTTAATGTTGTTGTTATTTCACATCTTGTAAAATCTTCAGAAGTTCTAGATTCCCGTCTAATTATATTTATGTTTGTACTAATTGTTGTACCAACATTATACCTTGTTAGAGTTGAATTTGGCAGACGAATTTTTCTAAAATATAAACAACAATTTAACAGTAATGTTGTAATTGTTGGTGATGGCACAACCGGTAAATTACTTGCAACAAAATTACTATTCGAAAATCCGGAAGGAATTAATGTTTTAGGTTTTGTTGTTAATCATGAGATTCCAGATAAAAAACTCAATGGTATTGAAGTATTAGGTACTATCGAAGATTTAAAACGTATTAACAATGAATTTAAAATTGATGAAATTATAATTGCAATTGATGATATTAATTATGAGCGATTGTTAGAGATTTTAGATTTATGCAATTCTCTACATGTGACGGTTAAATTAACTTCTGAACTTTTTGATATTGTTACAAAAAAGGTTTCTACTGAAAAATATGCTGGAATTCCGGTACTTGGAGTTTCTCCTCATTATAGTAATAATCTTACACTTAAACTAAAGAGAATAGTTGATTTAGTTTTTTCTATTATTGGAGTCACTCTTCTTTCTCCATTATTTTTAGTTATTGGGGTAATAATTAAATTATCATCTAAAGGGCCAGTATTTTTCAAACAAGATAGAATTGGTCAAGGCGGCGAACCATTTAAGTTTTATAAGTTTCGATCAATGTCAGTTGATGAAAAAGGCGAAGATGAACGAAAAAAACAAATGATTGAATTTATTAAAAATAACGGAACTCAAAATGGCGATACCAAAATTATAAATGTCAATAGAGTTACTTGGATTGGAAAAATAATAAGAAAATTATCCCTTGATGAATTGCCTCAGCTTATTAATGTTATTAAAGGAGATATGAGTTTAGTCGGACCTAGACCAAGTCTGCCATATGAATTTGATAATTATGATACTTGGCAAAAAAGACGAGTTAATGTTTTACCAGGATGTACAGGTGTTTGGCAAGTTTGGGGAAGAAGTTCTGTATCATTTAGAGATTCTGTTGTACTAGATTTGTATTATGTTAATAATATGTCACCTTGGTTAGATATTCAATTAATCCTAAAAACAATTCCAGTTATGATATTTTCTAAGGGTGGAAAATAATTTTCTGAATCAAGTATAAAAAAAATGTATTTTTTTTCGATATTAACATTAAATTGTTAATATTTTCAACGGACCCAAAAAGAGGAAGATTACTATAATGAAAAGAAATTTAACAATTTTATTTTTATTTCTATTGGCATATGGTTTGAATGCTCAAAACGATGTTCAGCTTGGAACTCAATACACTGGTTTAGCTGCACAAAGACAAGGTGGGCTTTATAATTATTCGGATCCCGAAGCAATCAATATGAGTGTTTCTGTATGGGGATTTGTAAAATATCCTGGGAGATATCAAGTTCCTATATATACCACAGTTAGTGATTTGCTTTCTTTAGCTGGGGGACCAACAGATAACTCTGATCTTGAAGATTTGAGAGTATATAGAGTAATGGAAGATTCAACGCAGCATCTTTTTTCATTTAATTTTAATGATTTACTTTGGGCTGATAATTTAGAAGTGCAAAATAGAAAAATTCCCAAACTACAGGGAAGTGATTTACTTGTTGTGCCTGGTTCGCCAAGATTATATTTTAAAAACTGGTTCCAGGTTGGACTTAACATTTTTTCTGCCATAATTTCTTTATGGCTTTTAATTTTAAGATTAAAATAGAGGAAGTAATTTAGTGGAAAAAACTAAAAATTTTAGTTCTAGTTCAAAAAACAATAAAACTTCAGTCAGTTACCTAAACTTGTTAAAATCAAATCTTGTGATGATTTTAACAATTAGTCTAGTAATTTTTTCTGTAATTTTAATTTATGCCATAACTTCATCTGATATTTATACAAGTACTACTGTACTTAAAATTTCAGAACCTCAAAATAAAAATATATTGTCAGATCCTCTTCAAGCAGCTCTTGGGGGGTCATCAAGTACTGACAGATATATTGCAAATGAGATTGAAGTGATGAAAAATAGATCTATTAGGGAAGAAGTTTCAAGAGTAGTAATTGATTCATTTAAACAAATTGGCAATTCTGAAGTATTTGATTTAGCTGTAAATCAAAGTTCTGGAATTTTTGACAACTCAAA
The DNA here is from genome assembly GCA_041741395.1 of Melioribacteraceae bacterium. GTDB lineage: Bacteria > Bacteroidota > Ignavibacteria > Ignavibacteriales > Melioribacteraceae. Next base: position 4,188 of record JBGSKB010000006.1, on the reverse strand, counting down.
ACCTTCTGTTCGCTCCGAAAGAGCTTTGGCCGCATTATTATCAGAGAATGTTACAGTTGAACAAGTTGCTGGTCTTGACTTTATTCAAATTAGTGTTGAATCAGGTTCACCAAAGGAAACAGCAATAATTGCCAATGCATATGCAAATGTTTACCGTGATTTTAACTTAAGAGATAGCCGAAAGCAATTAACAAAAGTTAAAGAATTTCTGGCGACTCAACGAGATGAAAAATTTGAAGAGTTGGCAATTGCAGAAGATGATCTGAGAGTATATCAGGCTCAAGGTGGTGGTGTTGAATTAGGTGAACAAGCCCTTAATTTAATTAGAACTACTTCTGAATTTGAAGCTGATCAAAGCCGTATTCAAATTGAAATGAGTATGGCTAAGGATAATTTGTCAAGACTAAAAGAAGAATATCAATTAAGAAATAAAACTTTATCTGGTTGGGGTGAATCCGAATCTATTGCACCGGAAATTCAAGGATTAAGAACTGAAATTGCTGCTATTGAGATTCAGAAAACTAAAGCTTTATCCGGAACAAGTTCTGGCACCAATAACTCTTCTCTAATTGGAAGTTATGATCAAAAATTATCAAATTTGAATGCAAGATTAAGTAAAATTCAAAGTGAGTATCAAAATAAAGTTTTATCTTCAACACCAACAGAATTAAAAGCAATTACTCAAGAATTATTTCAAGCCGAATTAAAATATGAGGGTTTAAGAGCTCGTTCTGGTGAATTAAATCAAGTAGTTGCATCATATGATAGAAAATTTGACGAATTACCAAGTAAAACTTTAGAATTCGCTAGACTTGAGAGAAAAAGACAATCATTAGAAAAATTATATACTGTTCTTGAAGCAAAATATCAAGAAGCATTAATTAACGAACAATCAACTCCAGGCAATGTACTTATAATGAGTGACGCTCGTGTTCCTGGCGGTCCTTCAAAACCAAACAGACCATTATTAGCAATTATGGGATTAATTCTTGGTTTTGGAGTTGCATTTACATATGTATTCCTTAAAGATTATTTTGATAAAACCGTAAAAACACCAGAAGATATTGAAAAAGAATCTACAAATGTTTTAGCTTGGATTCCAAAGTTTGAAAGAAAAATTGATAAAACACAAAAAAATGCTGAAATTTTAGTTGGCGGTAGTACAGAAGCAGCTGCGGGAGAATCGTATCGCTCACTAAGAACCCGAATTCAATTTAGCAAAATTACTGAGGGTGCTAAAAGCATTTTAATTACTTCTTCTGCTCCACAAGAAGGGAAAACTACCGTTGCAGCCAATCTTGCAACAAGTTTTGCTCAATCAAGCAAAAAAACAATTATTTTAGATTGTGATTTAAGAATTCCAAGAGTTAATGAAGTTTTTGGCGGTTTAAAATCACCAGGTTTTACTAATTATTTATTCAAACAAGCTTCTTTTGATGATATCCTTAGGAAAACTGATTTTGAAAATTTATTTTATATTGCAGCTGGTACAATTCCAACAAATCCTTCTGAGATTTTAGGTTCAGATCAGATGAAAGATTTTATTGAATTTTTGAAAACTAAATTTGATATTGTTGTAATTGATTCCCCGCCTGTAATGACAATTACTGACGCTGAAATTCTTTCACATATTGTTGATATGAGTATTCTTGTTGTCTTTGCTGAGAAAACAGAAGTTGATTGGTTAATTGAAGCAACAAACCAATTAACATCTCATGGACAAAAATCATTCATTGGAACTGTATTAAATAATTTTGATTACAATAGCGGTTATAGATCATACAATAAATATAATCACTCAAAATATTATTCAAGGGTAGATGAAACCAAGCAAAAAGAATGGGTAAGTTCTTAAAACAAAAAGCCTCACCAATGAGGCTTTTTTATTGTACCCCGGAGAGGATTTGAACCTCCGACCTGCGGTTTAGGAAACCGTCGCTCTATCCTACTGAGCTACCGGGGCAGAAAAATAATTTGTAAATATAGTTAATTGGAGTTTGTTATCAAAAAGGGGAAGATGATAATGAATTGTTATGGTATGGATTATTATGATTTAAAATCTTTTTGAAATTATAAATAATTCCAAATAATATTCGGTCATAATTTAAAATATAATTACTTTGATAATTCAGTTATTTCTATTGGATCAACAATAATTTTGGACGAATAATTACTTTCTTTTTGATTTTTAATTTTCATCATTGCTTCGTTTGTTAATTCATTAAATCTCTGAAATCCTTTAAATGTTAAAATCCTTTTCATTCTCAGAATTAGATTTCTTCTGTCTACCATGCGTTCAATACGCTTTGCTAAAACTCTAAATCTTTTTGGCGGAATATACATACTGAAACAATTTAAAGGACTTTGATGATTGAAAAGTGTCGGATCAAAGTTTTCTTTTACTAATCCTTTTTCCTTGCAAAATTCATATAAATACGTGTACGGATATGGCGTAAAAACGCTATATATTATTTTATCACTTTTGCTTTTTTTCATCATCTTAATTGAATCTTTCAAAGTTTCTTCAGTTTCATAAGGATAACCAACAAGAAAAAAGGTTTGTAATTCAATAGAGTGTTTTTTTACTGTTCTGCAAGCATTTAATATTTGTGATACTGTTACGCCTTTACTCATATATTCTAAAATTTTATCATTACCCGATTCAAATCCTATTTGAATTAATTCGCAGCCAGCTTCCTTCATTGCAATAACTATATCATCATCAATAATATCAGCACGTATTTCACAACTCCATTTTATATCTGGAATTTCAGTTTTTATACTGTTACATAAATTCAAAATATTCTTTTTACTAATGCCAAAAGTGTCATCATCAAAATGAAGATTTTTAATTCCTAAATTTGTAATTCCTTTTATCTCATTAACAATATTTTCCACTGAGCGCAAACGTGCCTTTCTTGTCCACATATCTTTTGAAGCACAAAAATTACAATTAAAGGGACATCCTCTTGAAGCAAAAATATATTTGAATGCACTTTTTGGATATTTTTTAAAATCATGTAAGACTCTTTTAGCAATTTCGTGTGGATATGGTAGAACATTTAAATCCTTCATAAATTCTCTAGAAGGTGTGGAAACTAATTCGTTATTTTGTCTGAGAATTATTCCGTTTATATTATTGAGCGGCAAATCTGCTTCTATTGAATTTAATAATTCAGCAATTGTATTTTCACCTTCGCCAATTACGGAAATATCAAGATTTGGATTTATGAACAAATCTTTTTTCGCTGAAGTTGGATACGGTCCCCCGAAAATAATTTTAATATTTGCATCAATTTGTTTTGCAATTTTTGAAATATTAACTGAAGAAATATATGTCGCAGATTTTACTGAAATTCCAATAACATTCGGTTTAAAATCCATAATTACTTTTCTAATTTCATTCCATATCCCAGAATTTAAATTGTTTAAATTTTTAACATAATTATTAAACCCTCTTCCAGCAAGAAAACTTACTTTTTTTCTATTGATTGATGGAATAAAATCCGCATTATAAACCTTAACATCCCAATTTGTATTTTCTAATATTGAACCGGCAAGATATGCTAATCCAAATGGAATTCTGTCCAAAGAATATGAGTTTTTGTGTAACCTATAAAATGGTGATTCTATGAGCAATATTTTATTTTTCATACTGTTTGAAGTTTAATGTTTCTGTGTAATTAAATGAAATTATAATCCATATTTTTGAGGTAAATCACATAAAGTGTTAAGAGTTTTACGAAGATTGATTTTGTTAAAATTATAATATCTTTGTATTTGCATGTCATTTTCGATAGTTTTAGATGTGTAAAATTTATCATTAAAATCAATAGGGAGTTTATAAAATGACCACAATCATTGATATTCTAGGTAGAGAAATTTTAGATTCAAGGGGAAATCCTACTGTTGAAGTTGAAGTACTTTTAGATTCTGGAATTATTGGTAGAGCGGCTGTTCCAAGTGGTGCTTCAACTGGAGAACACGAAGCTGTTGAACTTAGAGATGTAAAAAAGAAAAGATATTTAGGAAAGGGCGTTCAAAAAGCAGTAAGCAATGTTAATGATATTATTGCTGATTTATTAATTGATTTTGACGCGGCTGATCAAGTAGCAATTGATAATTTTTTAATCGAGTTAGATGGGACACCAAACAAATCTAAACTTGGCGCTAATGCAATATTAGGAG
>JBGSKB010000005.1:0-17296 GCA_041741395.1 Melioribacteraceae bacterium | reverse complement strand
ACATAGTTATGCCTCTATAAAATCTCTTTTTTACTGCGCTTTCTTCCATTTCAACAATCTGGCTAATCTCTTTGAATGTCATTTCTTCCCATGTTTTAAGAATAATAATCTCCGAAGTGCCCGTATCTATTTCTTGTAATTTCTGTTTTAAAATCATGATAAATTTCATAAACATCTTTTTTCTTAGAGTTTTCATCTTCAACTTTTTTATTAACTTTTACCGAACAAACATTTGACGAATTCAATAGACTTTCTCTAACTAATTTTCTTACTTCTGCATTGTCGCTTATCATTTCTGCAATTATATCTTTTGCTCCGTTTACAGCATCTTCAATTGTTAAAACTTCTTTTTCTTCGCTTAAATATTGCTCGGCAATTTTGTTAAAATCACCGGAAAAATTTGGATTATCAATTATAAAATGAGCTAAAGGTTCTAAGCCTTTTGCCTTTGCAACCGTTCCTCGAGTTTTACGTTTTGGTTTATACGGAAGATACAAATCTTCAACATCTTGAAGTTTATCCGCGTCAAGAATTTTTTCCTTCAACTCATCAGTTAATTTTCCTTGTTCTTCAATACTTTTTAAAACTGCGATTTTTCTATCTTGAAGCAACGTTAAATAGTTATTTAAATTTTCGATTTCGCGTAATTGATCTTCATCCAATCCGCCGGTTTTTTCTTTACGGTATCTTGCGATAAACGGGATTGTTGCTTCTTCAGCAAACAAACTTAAAACAGTTTCAATTTGACTAACGCTGACGTTTAAAACTTTTGCTATACTTTGTGAAATGTTCATTAAAATCCTTGAATTTATTAAACCCCCATTTAGAAAAATCGGATGGTAAATTTAGTAGTATTAAATATTAATTCAACCTTGATAAATTAATATTTCTTTTTGTTTGCAAACTTGCGAATATAATTTTAATAATTTTTGTGAATTTTATTTTGTCATGCTGTCCACTAGTAAATTGATTGGATGACATTCATAAAGTGTCATTCCCGCGAATGCGGGAATCCAGAGTGCAAAATTATAGATTCCGGCTGAAAGCTTGCCGGAATGACAAATTAATAATATTATTAGAAAAATCGGTAATACTGAGCTATCATTGAAATTACAAAATTGTAAAATCTTAAAAAATCCATTAAACTCAATTCAAAATAATTTTTAAATTACGTTAAATGGATTATCATTTCTATTTGCTAATCTATAAGTATGTTTAAACTCTTCTTTTTCCAATACGCGCAATAGCTTTAGGGGATCGTTTACAATTATTCCATCTAATTTTGTTACTAAAATACGAGCCATTGAATCCGGATCATCCAAAGTCCAGTAATAGATTTTTTTTACAATTCCGCGAACTGTTCTTTTTTTTGCCGCAATTAAAAACTGCGGAATAAAATGTTTTAAAGGTTTCGGAACTTGAGAAGCAATTCCGCTTCCCCACCAAAAATTACCTTCGCGTCTTTGTTCAAAGGCTTTTTCTGTTGTATGAAAACTCTCTTCGCTTAAATCAGCACCAAAATATTTTTTAAATTCTGGTGGAATTGTTTCAAAAAATCCATCAAAAAAAGGAGCATAATTTTTCTTCCCAATAGACATAATACTAAAAATTCTGTTGCTAATATTGCTTTGCAAAAAATTATCTAATATAGTTTTTGCCATTTCTATACCACATTGTTTTAAAAGTTTTTTTGGAACTTCGCCAAGTTTGCAATCGTAAATAACTAAAGAGAGTTTGGGAAAATTGTTTTCAAATTCTTTTAATTTATTTAAGAATAATTTTAATTCAGTTTTAGCTAAACTCCTTTCCATCAAATTAATTTTATCTGGATCAAAATCTGGACGGAAACCATGAAAAACATCAAACTCAAAACTTTTATTTTTTGAATCAAATTTTGGTGTAATATCAAATTCAACAGCGTTACTTCCCATATCCAAAGCTTCTTCAACGTATGCCGGAGTATTAACCATGTGGGCAATAACATAAAATGGTCTTTGCTGTAATTTTGCAGTAGTAAGTTCAACTTCTGTACTTTGCGGATATTCATCTTCATCCAACCAAGAATAAAACGGAAATTCAGATTTTGTTTTTGTGCTTTCATTTACCACAACAATTTTATTTAGAAACCATCCGTCGCCAATCCATTTTTCATCATGCCAGATTTTTATTTTTTCAATTTCGCCTAAATCTTTGGAAGATATTTTTAAGTAATCAGTAATTCCGGCTCCAAAAGCATTTCGGGCAATTATTTCATTAAGTTTAATTGTTTCGGAATTTCCTTTCGTTCCATACAAAATCATCGAAACATTTGCATCTGTTCCGCCGCCTAAAACATCTCCGTTTGAAATTATGATTGTGTATTCAACATTATTTGGGCTGAATAAGTATTCAATTTCCGGTTTTATCCAAGAAAAAATTGGGAAAGTCGAAAAATTATTTTCGTTCTCTTTTTTAACTTTTATTCTATTGATGTAAATATTTGAATTAAATCCACCACTATCGGTTTTGAGTCTAATTTCATTAATGTTTCCGATATCTTCATTCTGCAAAGTAAAAATTTCTGTATAGCCGGTAATAAATTCTTTGTTTGAGATTAGCGGTTTTATATTTATAAAGTTTGTGAAATTTTGTGAACCAATTAGCGAAATAAATAAATTTGAATTACTCCCGGAACCGGGAAGAGTACCAATAATTAATTCAATTTCGTAGTTAATTAATCGCTTTGGAGCAAATTCATATTTTTCATTTCCTTTAATCCACTGATTTATATTAAAAAAATATGATTTTTTGTTTGTCAAATTTTCAATTGTGCATGATTCTAAAAACCAATCCGCGCCAAACCATTTATTATTATGCCAAATTTCTATTTTCTCAACCTCGCCTAAATCTTCGGTTTCAATTAAAAAAGTATCAATATTGTCTTTCTCAAAAACATTTTTGTTTTTATGTTCATTCAAAACTAAATCTTGAGTGTTATACAAAGTTCCGTAAATTTTTATTGTTACATCTGCATCTGTTCCGGCGCCTTCAACACTTCCGGTTTTAATTGAAAGTTTGTAATCCATAATATTCCTATTTTTATATCAAAAATTTATTAAAAATTTAAATGAGTATTTATAAATTCTTTCTGCCGTTTTGCTTATTCACTTGCGATAATAAATTTAGCACAATTTCTGCTGATGTCACTAACCATTCTGTGACATTTAGTCATTTTTATCATCAAGTGGTCGATGACAACTAGAAAATAAAATGAAAATTATTTTGATTTTAATTTGAAAATGAAATATTCCTCAAAATTATAAACATCTTTCTATTAAACTAATTAGTCAAAAAATACGATTATATCACGAAAAAGGATTTTCACAATAAATTAGTAGAAGAAGTTCTACAACTTCATGGAAGAAGAATGTTCGTAAACCGAATGGATATACTCGAAAATATCGACGAAGTAAACCTTTCAAGAGAACTTGAAATTGCCAAATTCCGCAATTACGGTCGTGAACATTTTTCTGATCTCTTAAGATACGAAATTAGTTTTGAGCATTTTATAGAGAACACTTCTAAATTTTATTCAATAAAACTTCCGCATGAAATTTCTGATTATTTAATCAGATTAGAAACCGCACCGTATTTTTGGCTTTCTGAAGCAAACGTTGTAAGAAATATTGAAGATCTTTTACTTACAAAAAACAGCAAATTTAATTATGTGGCTAATTTTAAAGAAATTAAAAAATATTATACTCAATGGGTAACTTTAAAAACAAATAAAGAAAAGCAATTTTATGCGTTCAGTATAAGCAATCAAATTGAGAGAAATTTTACATATCAAAGTTTTTACAATCTGATTGTTTACGGCGTTTTATTAACTTTTGATAAAAGTGTTTATAATCCCAAAAGAGCAATTGAGCTTTTTGATCAAGCTACTGAAATAGTAAACGGCTGTGAAATTGAAACTACTTTTAAAAAAGATTTACTGTATTATCTTAAAATTTACAAAGGTTTTGTATATCTCTTAGAATATAATTACAGCAAAGCCCGATCAACATTTAATGAAGCTTTGCAGTATAATCCGCATGGAGTTAATGCATATTATTTTATTGCATTAAGCAGCAAATATTTAGATGATTTTGATACCGCATTTGACGGATTAAAAAATGTTTTAGAATATGATAGAATGAGATTTCAGTATGCAATTAATTATAATTTTTTAAAACTTTTTACATTCTTCTATAACAATGCATGTTTCTATAATGTATTTACAGAAGTTGGATTTGCACAAATGCTTCCGGATATTGATTTTCTGCTAAGATCACTTTTCTCAAGTGATGTAAACAGTATGGAAGTAACATACAGCAAACTTATCAATTTGGATAATCTTAGAATTAAAGAATTTTTTAATCAAGAAGTTTATAATGAAATTGATTTTCTTAGAAAGGTATTGGATAATTATAAATATAAAAAAAACGGACTTATAAGAATTGTTGAACAAATTTTTAGAGATAAATTAATTATGCTGATTGAATTTATTAGGAATTTAATTGAGTCGCATTATTTTGATCAAATTAAAGAAGAAATAACCGTTTTTGATAAACAAATCGAACAGAATAAAAGACAATTAGATTTGATAAAACATGAAAAAGAAGATGCATTCAAAAAAATTAAAATGAATGAAAAAGAAGCTTTTGAGTATTTGGAAGGATCATTAACCGAAAGAGCAAAAGCATATGAAGATAAAATTAAAAGTTTAGAGGATAGTAATAAATATGATCCTTCAAAAGTTTTTTATAGTTCAATGATTTTTACATCTGCAATTTCCTTTGTAATTTTTTTGGTTGTTGGAATTATGTCGGTAATGTTTGGATGGGACGAAGGAAACAGTAATATGAGTGTTCTTGCAATTAATGGTTTTAAATGGGGAGGTATTACTTTTTTATTAGGAATTGCAATTTCAGTTTTTACAGCATTTTCATCATTTTGGGAAAAAAGTATACAAAAGAAAAGATTAATTTCTCAATTGGAATACGTGAAATCAACACAATCCGATGAAAGAAAAAACTTAGAAGGTGATTCACAACTGAAATCAAAATTATATGAACAAAAGTTTAATGAAAGAATTAAAACACAAGAAAAAATTATAGAAAGTTTTATTGAAGAAAGAGAAGAAAATTATAGACATAAATATGTTAAAGCAAAAAAAGAAATTGATGAATATATAACTCCACTAAATAAACTCTTAAAATCTTTTGAAAATGTTGGTTAATAATAGCCAGCAATCTGAATAACAACACAAAAATCATCAAAACGCTTCAAAAACAAAACAAATAATTTGGAATGATTTTGGAAAGTTTATTAAAACTCTTAAAAAATCACGTGGAATATGAGCAATTATTTACATCCCGAAGCTATATTTATTCAGTTACATACTTTTTGTAATTCTGAATGCATTAATTGTCCCTTTGAGTTTACATATAACTCAATCCATCCGAATGGAAGAATGAGTGAATCAACTTGGAATAAAATTCTCTCTGATTTAATAAAAATGGAATTTACCGGTCAAGTTGGATTTTATCTTCATCATGAACCTTTAATTGACAAAACTCTTTTTGATAAAATTAAAGACGTAAACGAAAAAACAAAAGCTTACGTTGTGCTTTCAACAAACGGACAATTATTGACTGATGAAAATATTAATAAATTAATTGAAGCCAAACCTCATAAAATTCATTTAAATATAAATTCCGGAAATAAGAATGAATATGAAACTTCAATGAAAGGTTTGAATTATGATGTAACAATTAATAATTGTAAAAATTTTATAAGTAAAGCAAAAGATATAATTGACTTAGAAATTAATTGTCCGGTAATAGAAGGATTTGATGTAAATTCCTTAAAAAATATTTTCCCGGATGTAAAAGTAAATCTGGATTATTGGGCAAATTCTAGAGGTGGATTATTACCGGAATTTTTCATAGAAAATAAAGGAAGTCGATTTAAAACAGATAATTTTTGCAATCAGCCATCTCAAAATTTTAACATTTTGTATGACGGAAGTACAATTGCATGCTGTATGGATTGGATGCACGAATCAAAAAAAGATTTTCTAAATATTAATAATTCCAGCATTCTTGAAGTTTATAACGAAATTAAAAAACTTGAAAAATCTTTTATTGATGGAGATTATTCAAAATATAAAATGTGTAATGCTTGTTCAAAAGAAATGGGATTTTTTAGAAAAGACAATAAGTTGAAAATATTAATTACAAATCATCAACTTTTGGATTTTACCGGCTCGGAAATTTACACATTTACTTTAGCAGAAAATTTAGTAAAAAAAGGTCATGAAATTACAATATATACAAAATATGCTGATAAAATTATTTACTTGTTTGATTCAATAAATGTAAAAGTTGCAACAAAAATTGATGAAATTAAAAATGAACAATTTGATATTGCTCATATTCATCACAACTTAATGGCAATTGAAATTCGATATCACTTCCCTAAACTTCCCTTAGTTTTTCTTTCTCACGGTATAATTCCTTTCTTAGAACAACCGCCGGTTATCAACATTGGAATTTCAAAATATATTGCTGTTAGTGAAGAAGTAAAACAAAATTTAATAGTGCAAGGAATTGAAGAAAATAAAATAGAAGTTATAGGAAATATTGTTGATCCCAAATATTTTTATGCAAAATCAGAAATTAATGAAATCCCTAAAAAAGCATTAATACTTAGCAATAAAATAAGTCTAGATGTTGAAAAAACTATTTTAGAAGCTTGCGCTTGGTTGAACATTGAAACTGAATTTATTGGCAGAAGATTTAAAGAAAGCGATCCTTTGAATATTTGTAATTATATAAATAATTCAGATATAGTTTTTACACTTGGCAGAGGAATTATTGAAACAATGCTGTGTGAAAGAGTTCCGATTATATTTGATAGAAACGGCGGAGATGGAATTCTAACTTCGGAAAATGCTGAAGAATATATGAAAAGAAATTTTTCCGGAAGAACAAGAAACAAATTTTTTACGACTCAAGAATTAATTTATGAAATTAAAAAATATAACAAAAATGATGCAAAAAAATTACCTCAAATCGCTGAAAAATTTTTTGGTTTGAATAACATAAATAAATTAGAACAAATTTATTTCAAAGCAGTGAATGAAAATAATTCGGTAGAGCTAAATGAAGAAAATAAAAAAATTGCGGATACAATTTTCAATACAATAATTGAAACAACAAGATACAATGAAGTTATGAATTTAAGGAAAAACAGTAAAATGCAATCTCAGAATAATATTAATGAAATTGGGAAATTAATTGAACAATCTGAAAACTTAATTCAGTTGGAAAAATTTGAAGATGCTGAAAATGTGCTTGTTCGTATTTTAAGTGAAATTGATTCTGAATCTGTTGAAGCCGCAAATAACTTAGTTGTTGTTTGGATACTTCAAAAAAAATATGAAGAAGCAATAGATTTATTAAGTCAAATTTTAGAAAAAAATCCTAATGATGAAATTGCATTAGAAAACTTACAATTTATAAATGAAACATTAGAAAATTCAAATCTAAATTCACAAACTCAAATTTTAAATAGCAACAGTTATTCTGAAAATATTTCAATAATTATTCCCGTTTTCAATAAAATTGATCTGACTTTGCAATGCTTAAATTCATTAAACAAAATAGAATTTAAAAATAAGTTTGAAGTAATTATTATTGATAATTATTCAACGGATGGAACATTTAATAAAATTTCTGAAATTAAAAATTCGTTTTATTATGAATTAACAATTTTAAGAAATGGAGAAAACTTAGGTTTTGCGAAAGCCAATAATATTGGTTCACAAATAGCAAAATATGAGAATTTGCTTTTCCTAAATAATGATACAATTGCTGAAACAGATTTTTTACAAAAACCAATTCAATTATTAAATGCAAAAAATATTGGTGCAGTGGGCATAAAACTTCTTTATCCGGATGAGTTAATTCAACATGCTGGATTAGCTTTCGCAAAAAATAAATTGGCAACTCACATATTTAATTTTTATCCATCAGATTATCCGCCGGCAAATAAAAGCAGAGAAATTTCCGCAATTACCGGTGCATGTTTTTTCATTAAGAAAAATATTTACAATAAACTTGGTGGTTTTGATGAAATTTATATTAACGGTCAAGAAGATGTAGATCTTTGTATGAAAATTAAAAAAACCGGACTTAAAATTTGGTATTCGCCAGATTCTTGGATTTATCATTTGGAAAGTCAATCTGCAAACAGATTAGAAAAAGCTTTTCAGAATAGAAATATTTTTTTAAAAAGGTGGGAAAGTTTTATCAAACCGGATATTGATTTATTTTATACTGAAATAAAAAATTATTCATCAACAAAATCAGTTTATTCAAAATATGATTTACCGCAAAAAATAAATTTTGCAATAAAAATTGGAGTTCCAAATAGAGATCATAAAAATTGGGGCGATATTTATTTTGCAAATTCGTTTGCTAATTCACTTCGTAAAATTGGGCATAATGCAATTGTTCACTATTTAAATGAATGGAATCAATCTGATGAATCTGTAAATGTTGTTATTCATATCAAAGGTTTGAGCAATTATGAACTAAAACCATATAATATAAATATTATTTGGGTAATCAATCATCCGGAATTGCATACAATTGATGAGCTTAACCAATATGATATAATTTTTGTTGCTTCGCAAAAATACTACGAACAAATTTCCAATAAAGTTAAAGTTCCAATATTTTATTTACCGCAAGCAACAGATCAAAATTATTTTAATTACAAAAATGAAATTGAAAAAGAATTTGATATTCTGTTTATCGGAAATAATTATGAATCAAAAAACAACAAGTGCAGACAAATAATTCAAGATTTACTTGATACAAAAGTTGATTATAACTTAAAAGTTTTTGGAGAGAATTGGGATGGTTTTATTGATTCTAAATTTATTGGAGATAAATTTATCGATTGGAAAAAATTACCGGAACTATATTCAAAAGCAAAAATAGTTTTAAACGATCATCAACAATCGATGAGAGAAAATGGATTTATTAACAATAGAACTTTTGATGTGGCTCAAACCAACACTTTTCAAATAAGTAATTATGTTGATGGTTTGAATGAATTAGGAATTGAGAATTACAAATCGGTTGAAGAATTAAAAAGAAAAATAAAATTTTATTTACATGATGAGAATAATAGACAAAAGAAAGCTCAAGAAAATTTTGATAAAACCAAATCATATAATTTTGACCAAAGAGCGAATGAGATAATTTCAAAAATACTAGATTTAGTAAATCATAAACCAAAATATGAAAGCTGCAATATTTGTGGTTATCAAGGAACAAACTTTCTAAATATGGGAGTTAGAGAAAAAGTTAGGTGTCCAAATTGCAATAGTTTGGAAAGACAAAGAGCATTATGGTTTTTAATTCAGCGTGATAATTTTATTGAGCCAGGAATGAAAGTTCTTGAAATTGCTCCATTAAATAATTTGGTATTTAGAAAATATTTTGAAGAATTTGGCTGCGAATATATTTGTATTGATAAATGGAAATCTGGTAACCCGCTTGATAAAAGAGATACATCATGGATTGACTATGAAATGGATATTTGTGATCTAAAATTTGAAAACAATACTTTTGATTTAGTAATTATGCAGCATGTAATTGAAGAAGTTCCAGATGATAAAAAAGCTTTTTCTGAAATTTCCAGAGTATTAAAAAATGACGGATTTGCAATCTTAGAAATTCCTCATGATAAGTGGTTAAGAAAAACTATTGAATATGATACTCCGCAAAAATTTGGTAATGTTAGACAGTATGGTGTTGATTTTTATCAAAGGACAAAACAATATTTCAACAATCAAACTGAAGAAATAATTGATGGAGTAACATTTAGTATATTCACTAAAAATCAAAAAAACAATAAGCTGAACTTTCCGGTTTTATTAGATCATCCAAAATATCAACAAGAAGAATTTCCTAAAAGATTTTACAATTCAATTAATTTGTTAAATAGAAATGGTTTTTCTTCGCTCACAACTTATCAAGTTGAAAATTTAATGTACAAAAATGTTTATTATAAAAAACCATTTTGGCTTACTTTGGATGATGGTACAGAAGCGGATATAATTTCTGCATTTCCAATATTAAAGAGAACTCAAAATGTTGCGACAAGTTTTCTGATCAATAATAAACTTGAAAATTCCATTTTATCAAAATGGAAAGAAATTGCAAACCAAAGAATAATTGATGTTCAAAACCATTCTTTAAATCATAAACAAGTTTTTATTAGCGATCGGTTGATTGATATTTATAAAGGCGAGTATAAATACGCAAATCTTGTAGAACCCAATACCAGTAAAGGTTTTCCAATATTTGAATTTGCATCGAATTTAGCCAACAAAGCTTTTATTCCAAAAGTCGAAGCTGTAGAATTTTGCCTGCAATTATATTTGCAAAATGAAATTAATGAATGTAATACTGAAAAATATTTGAATAAATTGAGGGAAGATTTAACTAATACATTTCCAAATGGCTTTGGTAATTATGAAAACGAGGATTTATTTAATGAAAGAATTGAAAAGGAAATAAATATTTCAAACAAAAAATTAGCTGAATCTTTTAACAAAGAAATATTTGCTTTCGCTTTTCCGTGGGGTTTATATAATTCTGAAACTTTAAGAAAAACATCCGAAAAACATACAATTGTTACACGAGTTTTACCTTCAAGGATTAATTATAATTTTAATCCATTTGAAATTGATCGAATCGATATTCCAAGTTCTGTTTTCAAGGAATTAGAACAAAGTCTTTTTAGATCAAAATCATGGGAAATATTAGAATATAAAGATATTCCCAAAGTTGCAGTTTTAATGACAACATACAATAGAAGACAAAGCCTTGCAGATGCAATTCAAAGTGTTGTAAACCAAACTTATAAGGATTGGAATTTAATTTTAGTTAATGATGGTGGCGAAGATTTAAGCGATATTGTTGAACTTTTTAATGATCCAAGAATAAAATACTACTCAATTGAAAATATAGGAAAACCAGCCGCACTTAATTTTGCTATTGAAAAATCTAAAAGCAAATATATTGCATACTTGGATGATGATGATCAATATTTACCGAATCATTTTGAGGTTTTAGTTAGTTATTTAGAAAATCATAAAGAATATCAATTTGTTTATTCAATTGCGGAAGAAGTTAGTTTAATAGAGGATAATCATCAATGGTGTGAAAAAGATTCATCAATTAAATATGCTAAACAAGTCAGTATTGATTTGTTAAGATTTATGAATCATATTCCAAATCTCTGTGCGCTTCATTACCGATCACTTTTTAATAAAGTTGGATTATACGATGAAAGCCTTCAAGTTTTAATTGATTGGGATATGTATAGAAGACTTGCTCAATTTTCTTTACCAAAATTTCTGAATGTCGTAACGGCAAAATATTTTAGAAAAAGATCTTCAGAAAATTCCGCAAAGAATCAATTAACTGGAATGTATTTTTCTGATCCTATAAAATATTATCATAATCGATTAAAAATTACAAGCAAAGAAATGTTGATTGAAAAGAGCAAAGAGAAATTATGTGTGATAATTGAAATAACAAGTAAAAATAAATCTGACGCAAAATATTTTATCGCTAAATATGATTTTTTCAGAACGAAAATGAATATTGATCTATTGTTAGTTATTTCTTGCGAAATTGATATTGAATTACTCGA
This sequence comes from Melioribacteraceae bacterium, assembly GCA_041741395.1. Lineage (GTDB taxonomy): Bacteria > Bacteroidota > Ignavibacteria > Ignavibacteriales > Melioribacteraceae. The sequence continues at coordinate 5,536 of JBGSKB010000005.1, read as the reverse complement.
ATCTGTAATCTACGCCGAGCGAGTTGGTGGCTTAGTTGTATTTGGAAAGCAAAACAATAAATCAAAAAATAAAATAGAATCATTTCTAATAAATTCAATTTATCAAAAAAACATTTTCTTTGATAGTCTTGATAAATTTACAATGGAGAACATTAATTATTCAATAAATCAAAACTCAGAATTATTACACTTTTCGGAAAACTATAAACAAACTAATTTTAAAAACTTTTATAAAAACCAAAAAAATAATAATTCAAAATTAGTGACAATTATAATTCCAACTTTTAACAATTGGAACTATACTGAAAATTGTATTAAATCAATTTATTCTGCAAAAGATAATTCAAAGTTTGAAATATTAGTTGTAGATAATAATTCAACTGATTTAACGAGTGAGAAATTAAAATTTTATGAAAAGAAATATGATAATCTTAAAGTGATTTCTAATAATGAAAATCTTGGATTTGCAAAAGCTAATAATATTGGGGTTAAAAATGCCAAAGGTGATTTTATTGTTTTTCTAAATAATGATACTATTGTAAAAGATTTCTGGTTGGAGGAATTAGTAAATAAAGCTGAATATGAAAATGTTGGAATTGTAGGATCAAAATTGTTATACCCAAATACTAATCAAATACAGCACGCTGGAATAGTAATTCATGATCATCCGAATAAAATATTTCCATTCCATATATTTTTAAATGAGGACCAAAATTTTCACCACGCAAATTTTATTCAAGAATATCAAGCGGTTACGGGTGCATGTCTTTTAATTAAAAAGCGATTATTTGAAAGTGTTGGCGGATTTGATGAAAACTTTACTAACGGTTATGAAGATGTTGATCTTTGTTTTAAAGTTGGAGAGAGCGGTTATAAAATTCTTTATAATCCTTTATCTGTTGTAATTCACTATGAATCAAAAACGGAAGGAAGGTTTTATAATGTTGAACAAAATATTAAATTATTGCATCAAAAATGGGAAGGGAAAATTAGAAAAGATGATATTAAAAAAATGTTTACACCCAAAGTTAGTATAATCATACCAGTTTTTAATCAGCTTGAATTCACAAAAAAATGTATTACAAGTATTAGAAAAAATACACACACAAATTATGAAATTATTATTATTAACAATGCTTCGACAGATACGACTTTAGAATTTCTTAATCAAGAAAAAGATATTATAATTTTAAATAATGAAGAAAATATTGGTTATCCAAAAGCGATTAATCAAGGTTTGAGAATAGCAAAAGGCAGAGACATTGTACTTTTAAATAATGATACAATTGTAACAAATGGCTGGTTGGAAAGACTACTTATGGTGAAAGATTCAAATAAAAATGTTGGAATTGTTGGAGTTTACTCAAACTTAATCAGCGGTCCGCAAGTTGATAAAGATTGCAAGTATAGAAAAATAGATGAAATGCATTTATACGCATTGCAAAATTACAATAATAGAAAGTACTCTTGGATTAAATATCCGCGTATTGCTTTTGTTTGTGTTCTAATAAATGGTCAACTAATAAATAAAATTGGAGGATTAGACGAAAGATTTACTCCCGGTAATTTTGAAGATGACGATTTTTGCTTAAGAGCGCAAATAGCTGGTTATCAATCCTATATTGCAACGGATGTTTTTATTCATCATTACGGGTCGGTAAGTTTTAAAGCAAATGGGGAAAATGATTATGCTGAAAGATTGAAAATTAATAAACAAAAATTTATTGATAAATGGGGAACAGATCCCGAAGGTATTTGGCTCAGAGGACAAAATTATAAAGCACACAATATTAAATTCCCAATCAATATAGATATATTTAACCAAAGTATTGAAAGAGCTTTTCAAAATATTGATGAAAATGAAATAGACTTTGCTTTGGAAAATATTAAACTATCAATAGAATATTATGATAAATCAGATAGAATTGGTTATGAAAAAATAACCAAGGAAGAACTCATAAATATTGCCGGTAACTTAGCACTATCAAAAAATGAACTTGAAGAAGCTAAAATCTGGTTTGAGAAAGAGTTGGAAATAAATCCTAATTCATCAAGCGCATGTTTTGGATTGGGAGAAATATTTTATACTGCAGAAATGTTGAATGAAGCAAAAACTATGCTGGAATGGGCAATTCTCAATAATATTAAAAATCAAAATGCAAAAATAAAATTGGAAGAAGTAAATAAGAAATTAAATCTACCGGAAAATCACAATTCGCTTATTGAAGAAAATATTTTAGTTAAGGAAAATTAATGCCAAACTTAACTTTAAGTATGATTGTTAAAAATGAAGAAAAGTATCTAAAAGATTGTTTAAAATCTGTGAAAGAAATTGCTGATGAAATTTTAATTGTTGATACCGGTTCAACAGATAAAACCATTGAAATTGCAAATGAGTTTGGTGCAAAAATATTTCATTTTAATTGGATAAATGATTTTTCTGCTGCACGTAATTTTGGGTTATCAAAATCAAGCGGTAATTGGATTCTCTATTTAGATGCAGATGAAAGAATATCTGATGATTCAATTGAAAAATTAAAAACAATTATTTCTTCAAATGAAAATCTGGGAGTAAAATGTTCTGTTATTAGTTTAGATGACAAAAAAGGTATTTCTCAATCAATGAAATACACAAGATTATTTAGAAATAACATATCAATTTCCTTTTCCGGAAAAGTTCATGAACAAATTGAAAAATCTTTAATAAACAATAATTTTAAAATAATTGATTCAGAAATTATTATTTACCATCACGGATATAATGTTTCAAAAAGTGAATTAAAAATAAAAGCCCAAAGAAATCTGGATTTACTGATGGATGAATACAAAAATAATAAATCATCCTACAATGCTTATCAAATTGGCAATACATATTTAATATTGGAGGATTTATTAAACTCAATAAAGTTTTTTAATGAAGCCTTATTGGATAAAAGACTTAATAGAGAATTTAAATCTGTTTGTTATTTGCAGTTGGCGGATTTTGAAATGAGAAATAATAATTTACTTGCGGCAAAAAATTATATTGATAAAGGAATGGAAATAAATCCAAATCAAACATTGTTAAATATTATTGCTGCTCAAGTGCATTCAAAACTAAATGATAAAAAATCTGTAAAATTTTGTAAACATGCTTTAAAGAGTAATTCGGAAAATAAATTAAAATTAAATCCCGAAAGCGAACAAGAAATTTTCGCCGATGAAAAAAAAATAATTTATGAAGGGATTTTAATATCAATCCAATTTAAAGATCAAGATGCGCAGAATTATTTTCTTAATAAATTATATGAGATTAATAAAGAAGAAACAAAATTTCTAAAAAGAATAATTGGCAGCAATATTAGCAATGATGAAATTTTATATTTAGCAAATTTAATAGATGAAAATAATATTGATAACTATTTGAAATTTATCGGACAAATAAATATTAATGAATTGAAATTAGAACTTTACTCAAATTTATATAATAGATTTTCAAACAATACGAAATATCTAAATGATTTTGGAGCTTTCTTATTAAGTATAAATCAAATTAATGAAGCAAAAATAATTTTTGAATCTGCACTAAATAATAATGACTATGAAGACTCCATAATATTTTATTTAGCTTCAATTTACGTTAATTCAAATGATTTAGAAAAACTGAAAAGACTATTAAATATTGTTGGAAATAAATTTTTATCAAACTCTATTCCTTCCCAATCGAAAGAGAAATTTAAAATTTTAGTGGAAAAAATCTCTCCGATTTTGTTTTAATAGAATCCATGAAAAATTTTAAACTCTCTACATATTAAATTTTACGAATTATCACAAAACTAATTATCCTAAAAAAAAGTTATTTAACACTGTAAACTTTTTAATCTTGGGTTACGATAATATGCCAGAAGAAAATTATTAACTAACAAAAATTTCAACATTGTTGAAAAAAACAAAAGTGGGCAAGGATGCCTGCAAAATTATCAATTACAAGGAGTTTTAAATGTCACAGTCATTTAGAATTAACACAAACGTTGGTGCATTAAGAGCATATACTTCTCTTGCAAAGTTAAATGCGCAATCACAAACAGCTCAATTGCGTTTAGCTTCACAAAGAAGAATTAACAATGTTGCTGATGATACTTCTGGTTTCAACGTAGGTAAATCATTGGATTCAAAAGTTTCAATTATGCAATCTGCTCAACGTAACGTTGGTTCTGCTCAAGATATGTTAGCAACAGCAGAAAGTCAGTTAATCAGTATTAAAGATATGATTACACAAATTAGAAGTAAAGTTGCCGATTCAAGTAATCCAACATCTGATAAAGCAGCTATTGCAAAGGATATTCAAGCAATTGCAGATGAAATTGCAGCATCATTTGGCTCAACTAAATTTAATGAAACAACTTTATTGCAATCTGTTACAAATGGTGCTGGAGCGGGCTTCACATTCCAAACTGGTGTTTCTTCAACTGATACAATTAACATAAATTATGGTAATGTATCTGGAGATGCACTTGTAGGTAGCGTAACTTCATCTTCGTACTCCACATTAACAGGACTTTCACAAGACGTGTCAGATGCGCTGGATCAACTAAAAGGTATTACTTCTTCAACAGTTAGTAATATTACTGATTCATCAGCTGGAAAGTTAGATGGTTTTGAAGATGCAATTGATGCTTCACTGGGTGCAATAGGTAACTATTCACAAAGATTAAATGCAAAACAAGAATTCTTATCAGCTGCTATCTTAAATTCTCAATCAGCTTATTCAAGATTATTCGATGCTGACGTTGCCCTAGAATCATTAAATGCAACAAAATCACAAATTGGATCACAAGCTGCTTCAGCAATGTTTGCTCAATTAAACGTTGCTCCACAGCAAGTACTTCAATTATTTGGTTAATAATTTTCTTTAATCAAAAGCTCTTCTATCAAAATAGGAGAGCTTTTATAATTAAATTCGGGTAAATAATGTATAACTATTCACCAGCATTAAAAATAAATAATTCCAATAATAGAGCTAACGCCTATTTGGTAAATGAAATATTAAATGCTTCTCCCCAAAAGTTATTATTGAAAGTTTATGATTTTGCAATTACTCAATGTAAAAATGAGAATTTGGAAAAAACTAACAGAGCTTTAGCAGAATTAATAAATGCCTTAAGGTTCGATAATACAGAAGCTATTGAAATATCAATGGGATTGAAAAAACTTTATGAATTTTGTCAAGACCAGATGAGAAAAAAAAATTATGATATTGTTCTAAGAATTTTAACTGAATTACGTGAAACATGGATTAAGGCGTTTGTTGGTATGGAAGGCTAGGAGTTTATAAGATGGATATATTAAGTACGTCATCGATTACAAACTTAATTAATACTTCAAAACAATCGGAGTATGCAAAGAAAATATCTCCTTTGCTAGTTAAGAAAACAAAGTTCACGGATTTATCTACAACTTGGGGAAGTTTAAAAACTAAATTAAGTTCACTAAAATCTTTACTTACAGATTTGAAAGATGTAAACGCGGGAGGAAGTTTTACTGGTAAAACAACAGA
>JBGSKB010000004.1:0-9003 GCA_041741395.1 Melioribacteraceae bacterium | reverse complement strand
GAAAACTGCTCTACGCCCTCATTAAATACTTCAGAATTTAAAGTAATAGATTTTTCTTTAGCCATTTTTGACATGAGTGTGTGAGATTTTTCAATTTTGTTTATTTTCGAAAATAAAGACGCGACCCAAGAAATAGAATTTTTTATAAGCAGAGTGGTTTTATATTTGTTTAGATGTAAAACAATTTTTTTAATTAATTCTGATTTTCCCAAAGATTCAATAGAACCAACACCCAAAGCACCGTAAAATTCATTGTGGCCGGCATAGATTAAAATTAAATCTGGGTTTTGTTCTAAAACTCCCGGAATAAGATCTCCAATTGTGTAAGAATTAACAGCCGTCATGCTAATATTAATTACTTCAATTGTACTTTGGGGATAAGTAAGCTCTAACCTTTTTTTAATGTATTTTGAAAAAGATCCCATAGGCATATAAGGAAATCCAGCAGCACTGCTTGCGCCTAAAACAAAAACTCTAAAAGCATCACTTTTTTTCTCAATATCAAAATAATCATCTGAAGTTTGCGGCGTAAAATCAATATTATTGAAATAACGTTTTCCATATTCTGGATTAATAACAAGTTTTCCATTACCTATCTCAATCCATTGTGATAACTTGTAACCATAATCAAATGTTCTTAAGGAAACCTCAATTAAAAAAAAGAAAAGAAACGGAATTAATATTAATATCAGATAAAACCAATTATAACTTTTATTTACATTGGCTGGTTCTTCATTTTTTAGCTTTAAAAAGTTTGGATTTTCTTGTTTTTTATTTTGTGTTTCAATCTTTTTTCTATTGGCAGAATCTGTTTTTTTATTACTATCTGATTTCTTCAATTTATCCTCTAAATAAAGGTATAACGCTTGTTATATCGCAAAAAATTATTTAATTAAAATTTATAAAAAACAACTTTGTGAATCTAATATAAATAGATAACTAAAATAATTGTTTTGAAATATTTTTGATTAAATGATGGAGTAAAAAAAATTTGAACACATAAATTGTTGAAAATCCAGCAAAGAAGGAATATACATTTTACAAAATCTGGAAAACTTTATAACGAATAAAGTATAATAAACTTTTTCGTTATTTTATCTTCCTCAAATAATATCTTTATTGAATAATGTTAGAGTTCAAAGAAATTATAGCATATATTTTTGCGGTAGGTGTTGCACAGGCAATTTTTTTATTCTTCATACTTTGGAAGAAAAAAGAAAATAGTTTTGCAAATAAATTTTTAGCAATTACAATGCTTGTTTTTGCCGTTGATCTTTTTGGCGGAGTTTTATTCCTAAGCGGTTATTTAAAATATTTTCCTTGGTTTTTGGGATTGAATAACTCGCTTCCATATTTATACGGACCATTAATTTACCTTTACATAATTTTTCTTGTTCACAAACAAGAAAAAATAAAAGCAAAAGATTTTTTCCATTTTATTCCATTTTTTCTTGTGCAGCTTTACGGAATTTTCTTTTTCTATTTTGAAGGAGCAGAATACCAATTAAGTATGATAGATTTTTCAAAAGATCCGCCATGGCACATTGTTTTAGTTGGTTCTCTTATTCCATTTGTTGGATTTTTTTACATGGTTTTAACAGTAATTGTAACAATAAATTATAATAAACAAATAAAAAACAAGTTTTCCTATGTAGAAAAAATTGATTTTAGTTGGCTTATTTATATGGTTTTGGGAACAGTTACAATTTGGTTAATTGTTTTCTTGTCATATTTTTTAGGAATGATTTACGGGCATGGGTTTCAAGCAAATTTACTAATTTATGTTACAATTTCAATATTTCTATACACACTTGCAATTAAAAGTTATAGACAGCCGGAAATTACTAAAGTTGAAAATGAGGAAATGGGTTCATATAAAAAATCCGGATTATCAGATGAAAAAGCCGAAGAACATTTGAAACTTCTTCTTCAAACTATGAAAGTTGATAAACCATATTTAGATCCAAAATTAAGTTTGAATCAGTTAGCAGAGAAAGTTGGAATTTCAACTCACAATCTCTCAGAAATAATTAATACAAAAATTGAACAAAATTTTTATGATTTTATAAATAGCTATAGAGTTGAAGAGGTAAAAAGATTAATCACCGAAGATAAAGTTGGAAAATACAATTTACTTGCTCATGGATTTGAAGCCGGATTTACCTCAAAGTCAGCTTATTATTCTGCATTTAAAAAATTTACAAATAAACCCACCGCACAGTTTAGAAACGAAAATAAATAGTTTTAAATTTCAATAAATTGAAATAAGAAGGTTCATATGAAATTAACAAAAATGAAAAAAAAAGTTTATCACATTATTCTACTATTGGTTTTTGTAACCATTTCAAATTATGCGCAAGAAACTGAACTCAAAATTAACGAACAAGAATATTATGAAATCCCGAGTCTTAACGTAATGATGTTTAGCGATTTTTATCCCGAAGGACATCAAGGTGGATTATCAATTGTTCAATTTGGAACCCGAATAGTTTCAAATGGTGATTTGAGATTAGAACCAACTCCGGGTCAATGGTCACCGGTTCCAAAAGTTGGAAAAAGAATAGTTGATAAAATAAAAAATACAATTTCGGTTGAACTTTGGTATCCCGACTCAAGCAAGGATAGAAAAGGATTTAATCCAGTTATTTACCTGGATCTTAAATTCAATTATTTTGTAAGAACAGAAGCAATTGGCAATAAAATTAAATTAATGGTTGATCTTGAAAATCCCTTGCCAGAAGAATGGGCGGATAAAGTTGGTTTCAATTTAGAAATTTTCCCCGGAAATTATTTTGGTGAATTTTATTTAATGGATGATAAATCCGGAATATTTCCTCAGCAAGCAAACGGACCAACAATTACCGATAATGATGGAAATTTACAATTTAAAAATATGGCAGAAGGAAGCAAACTAATTATTGCTCCGGGCATTTTGGAAAAGCAGTTAAAAATAGAAAGCACAAAAAATAAAATTGAATTAATCGATGGACGTGGATTGCACAATAACGGCTGGTTTACTGTTAGATCAACAATAAAAAAAGGGGAAACACAAAATGCTATTGAGTGGATTATTATACCATCATACGATGTTAATTGGCGTTACAAACCGATAATACAAGTTTCACAAGTTGGTTATCATCCAAACCAAATTAAGTTTGCAGTTGTTGAGTTAGATAAATTGACAGAAGATTTTGAAAAAATTCAATTGGTAAAAATTACAGAGGATAATGAAATAATTATTAAGGAGGATACCAAACCGAATGCTTGGGGAAATTTTTTGCGATATAAATATTTACGCTTTGATTTTAGCGAGATAAAAGATGAAGGATTATATGTAATAAAATACGGAAATAATTATTCTAATAGGTTTGAAATAAAATCGGATATTTTTGAAAGAAATGTTTGGCAGCCAACGATAGAATACTTTTTACCGGTTCAAATGTGCCACATGAAAGTTGACGAAAAATATAGAACATGGCACGGTTTATGTCATATGGATGACGCACGAATGGCGCCAACAAATCTCAATCATTTTGATGGATATCTTCAAGGGAATTCTACATTAACAAAATATAATTCCGGAGAACACGTTCCCGGTATAAATATTGGCGGCTGGCACGATGCCGGAGATTATGATTTAAGAGTTGAGTCACAATCGGAAACCGTTTATAAACTTTCTTTAATTTATGAACTTTTCAAAAATGAAATTGATGAAACCACAATTGATCAGAATACAAGAAAAGTTGAAATTCATCAGCCGGATGGAAAGCCCGACATTCTTCAGCAAATTGAACATGGTGTATTATCAATAATTGGAGGATATGAATCGTTAGGAAGATTATACCGCGGAATTATTTGTCCCACACTGGATCAATATGTTCTGCTTGGCGATGGATCAACAATGACGGATAATTTAAAGTTTGCTAAAGACAAAAATGATCCAATATTAGATTTACCTTTACCAGAAGATGACAGATGGGTATTTACAGAAGAAAATATGTATAGAGAATTAGAAGTTGCTCAGCACTTAGCTGCAGCAAGTAGAGCATTAAAAGATTTTAATACTGAGCTAAGTAAAAAATGTTTAACAGCAGCTGAAGAAATATTTAAGAATAATATTAAAGCTAAAGCCGAAATTAAAATAAATACAGCCGCAGAACTTTATCTTTCAACACGAAATAAAAATTATGCTAAATTTATTTATGAAAACGCTGATATAATTGTTAGTAAATTAGAGAGATACAGCATGGTTTTGGGTCGCTTTGTAAAAGCCTCCAACAATTTGGAATTTAACGATAAAATTAAAAATGCAGTTAAAAATGATTTTGCAAAAATTGTGGAACTTCAAAAAGAAAACCCATATGGCGTTCCATACAAACCTTATATTTGGGGAGCCGGCTGGGGAATACAAGAGTTTGGTGTCAATCTGCTTTTTATACACTTAGGTTTTCCGGATATTGTTAATTCAGAATATGTTTTTAATTCATTAAATTTTGTTCTTGGTTGTCATCCCGGTGAAAACACAGCGTCTTTTATTTCCGGGGTTGGATCAAATTCTCTAACAGTTGCATATGGAGTTAATAGAGCAGATTGGTCATATATTCCGGGCGGATCCGCAAGCGGAACCGCTTTAATTAGACCGGATTTACCAGAATTGAAAGTCTGGCCATATTTTTGGCAGCAGACAGAATATGTAATGGGTGGAGGAGCAACAGACTTTATGATTCTTGCGATGGCAGCATATTATCTGTTTAATGAAAAATAGATTAAAACGTAGAGACGCATGGTCATGCGTCTCTACAAGAAATTAAAATTTATAATCAACGCCCAATACAGGTAAGGTGCTCCACTGTTTTTGATAACTTAATTTATTGTTTTGTTCATCCCAATCATAAAACGCAATATTTTCTCTTCCATATGCATTCCAAACACTTAGATAAACAATTAAACTCGAACCGGAAAAATAAAATCTTTTATCAACTCTAATATTTAACGAATGATAATCCGGCAATCTTTTTCCGTTAATATTTTCTGTATCCCAAATCCCTTTATTAAATTCAGTAGATTTTTCAATATCAAAAGGTGTATAAGGAGCGCCACCTGCATAAATCCAGCGTAACTTAAATTCCCATTCATCATTTGAAATGTAACCGCCTTCTATATTAAAATTAAAAACATTATCATAAATTCTATCGCGCCAAATATTTTCCAAATCCTTATATCTTGTTTTTGAGTATGAAAAACTTGTCATTCCGTAAAAATCTTCAGCTAATTTTTTTTGCAGCATAATTTCAATTCCGCGGGAAAATGCTTCACCATGATCAACTAAATTTTCATGATTTAGGAAAACGCCTTCTATCATTGATTGATCGAATAAAAACATATTTGGTTTACTCGGATCAATCGGGAAATTTTTATATGTTTTGTAATATCCTTCAATGCTTAATTTTGCTGATTCTCCCAACATTTTACTCAACCCTAAGATTAAATGATTTGATGTTGGAGGTTTGAGATTTTTAAAATTTTCGTTTTGAATTAAAAAATTTACCGGAATTTCTTGAGTAAAAATTCCAGCACTTCCGGAAATTGTAATTCCGTTTTTCAACTCATGCGCAATTGAAACCCTTGGAGAAAAATTTAGATGATCATTATATTCAAAATAATCTGCTCTTAAACCATAATTTAAATTTAAGTTTTCTAAAATTTTGAATCTGTGCTGAATAAAAAATCCGGTTTGAAAAGTATTTAATTTATTTTCAACATAAAATTCCGGTGTTGGATTTCCATAATGGTCTTGCCATTCACCGTAAAAAACATCAAACTTGCTGAAATTATATTTTGCTTCAAAACCAAATTCAAAATTATTGTTTTTATCAAAAGTGTAATAATTAACATTTCTGAAACGCAAAACATTTTCATTTGAATTATTTTCTAAAAGATGATTTTGTGATTTTGTTTCTGAATAATCTCTTTTGTAACCGAAATATGTGTGAGAAATTGATGTGTTGGAGTATCCGCTTTTCCCCCAAATATTTTGCCAATTAATTCCGGTAGCATTTGTAAAGCCATCGGTTTTACCGTAAACATTTGTCAACTCAGTTTCTACAGCATTTTCATAAGCCAAATTAATTTGATCCCACGAAAAAACATCTAAAAAAGTTAACTTATTATTTTCATTGAGATTATAAACAATTTTTGTTTGAGTATCACCATAATGCGGAATTGCTCCGCCGGTTTCACTTTCATCAAGAATTAAATCTAAATAAGAGATGCTTCCCGAAAACATATACGAACCTTTATCGGAAATTGGTCCTTCAATTCCACCGCCAATTCCTTGCATACTCATATTTACTTGCGATTGAATTTTATCTTTTGCTCCTTCTCTAAATGAAATTTCCATAATTGAAGAAAGTTTGTCTCCATAAATTGAAGAGAATCCACCCGAGAAGAAATTTACATCCTCAATAAAATCAACATTTAAAATTCCTATTGGTCCATCAGAAGAGCCTTCAACGGGAAAATGATTTATATTGGGAATTTCAATATTGTCAATGTAAAAACTGTTTTCAATCGGACTTCCACCCCGGACAATTAAACTGTTTCGCGAATCATTAACTTTTGCAAGCGAAGGCAATCCGTAAATAATTCTGCTAACATCCCCGGCAGAACCCGGCGCTCTTCTTATTTCTTCCGAAGAAAAATTTATTGTTCCAATTGGTTTATTTTCAATTTCGGTAAAATATCCGCTTTCTACAACAACATCATTTAACTCAACCGCGGAAGCAAACATTTCAATATTTAAATAAGTCGTTCTTTTTGAAAAAATTATTACATCCGTTTTGGTAACTTTTTCGTATCCAATAAAACTAAATTGAATTGTGTAAGTTCCAACCGGAAGATTTTCAAATTTATAGTTTCCGGTTTCGTTTGTTGTTGTTCCGGTTTCTTTACTAATTAAAAAAATATTTACACCAATTAAAGGAGATTTATTATTTTTATCTAAAACAATTCCTTCCAAATTTCCCGAAGGTGAATTTTGTGCCCAAGTTGAAATTAATGTAAAGAAAATTAAAAAAATCGTTTTGTTCATTTTCACTCCAAAGTATTTTAATTTTTTTTGGAGTAAAATTAAATTCAGCTAAAAATAAAATCGTTTTTCTCAAAGGGATAGAACTAAAATTTTCTGATTTTGGAGTTCTGATTGATGGGAAAGGACAAAAAAATTATGTTTTTTGCAAAATCAAATTCCTCAACTGAAATTCATGTCTGATTGGATGCATAACTGCGTGTTCCAACATTGCATCTATACAATAATTAACTCCCCAGCGGGATGTAAATGTTGGCGAGTGAAATTTTTCTTCTTCAATTTCAATTAATGGTAAGCGCCATTTTTCAAAAAGATGAACCAAATATTCATCAGCATTTTTTTCTATTGCATCAATTTCCGGTGGAGAATTTATTTCCGGATCCGGTAAATTTAATTTTTCGCAAATCCACGTCATGTATCCGCGCGCTGATCTTAAAACATGAAACAAAAGCGTTTCTAATGATTGATAATCCGGATCTTCGGTTTTTGGTAAACCGACATTTAAATTTTTTGCTTCCCGCCAAGTTTGAACAAAATTTATTAAATGTTTTTCGTGTAATAAAACCAACGAGCGGGCGCCGTTATATTTAAATTTTTGCAAATCTATATTTCCCATTTTTTACTTTTCATAAGTTGTAAATTTTGATCGATATTTATAAACTGCATTTCCGGAAGTAATGTATAAAGTTTTTCCATCTTCATCACCAAAAGCGCAATTTGTGGTTTGTCCGGGAACTTCAAAAGAATCCAATAAAGTTCCGTTACTTTCGTAAATCCAAATTCCTTTTGTTGCGGCAATAAATAATCTGCCGTTTTTATCGACTTTCATTCCATCACCAAATCCTTCTGGTTTCATATTTACGAAAAGTCTTTTATTTGTAATTGTAGAATCTTTTACGTCCCAAACATAAACATCATTTGTCCCGGAATTTGTTACATAAAGAAGTTTTTCATCGGGAGAAAACGCAATCCCGTTTGGGCGATGAAGCGAATTATCCAACAATTTTAATTTTCCGTTTTTTGATAATCTGAAAATTCCGCAATAACCCAATTCTTCATCTTCTGGATTTATTCCATAAGGCGGATCTGTAAAAAATATTGAGCCATCGGATTTAACAGCAATATCATTTGGTGAGTTTAATTTATTACCGTAAAAATTTTCAACTAATGAAACTTCTTTGCCATCATTAAAAAGTTTTGCCAATCTTCTTTTTCCGTGTTGAGCTAAAATTAAATTTCCATCGGCACAAATTGCTAATCCGTTTGAATTTCCCGAAGATTCAAGAAATGTGGAAAGTCCATCTTTTTCATTCCATTTATAAATTTTGTTTGCGGGAATATCACTAAATAATATTGCTCCATTTTTCCAAACGGGACCTTCTGTAAATTGAAATCCATCGGCAATTTTTTCTAATTGCGAAAATATTGTTACGGTTGGAAGGCATAAAAACATTAAGAACAAAAAATATTTTTTAGAGTTCATTTTTTATTTTCCTTTATTCATTTTAAAATAATTAATTTCTTTTACTGAAATTTTATTTCATTTAAATTTATTGTTAAAACTCTTTTACTAATATAAATTGAAAATACATATGAAGAAAATAGAAAAATTTATTTTGCCGTTTTTAGTTTTAATTATAATTGGAATTTTATATTTCACTTATTTTGCCGCAAGTGATGAATTAGGAGATTTCAGTCAACTTGATCCCAACAGTAACGCATCTCTTCCGGTTGCTGTAAAATTTGTGAAAGAAAAAGGAGCCCCAAGAACACAAGACGGGACTTATGTTTTTTACGTTGTTGATAAAAACAATAAAGAAATGTTTATTACTGGATTGGAAAGTTTACCCCCGGGAATGGACGATGCAAAATCTATGGTTATTACCGGACATTTATCGGGAAAGGACGCATTTCAC
>JBGSKB010000003.1:0-7523 GCA_041741395.1 Melioribacteraceae bacterium | reverse complement strand
ATGGCTTTTGATAAAGATCATTATAAACTTACTTTTGATCAACCTGGTACTTGGAGTCAAAAATATAATCTTGTTTGGGATCAGTTACTCGATTTTAATTTATTTGATCAAAAAATTTTTGATATAGAAATCGAATATTATTTAACAAAACAAAATGAGTATGGATTACCTTTAGACAATAGAAGTACTTATTCAAAATCTGATTGGATTATTTGGACTGCTACACTTTCTCAAAATGATGAAACATTCAAAAAGTTTATAAATCCATTGTACAAATTTGTTAATGAAACACCAGATAGAGTTCCAATGACAGATTGGTTTGAAACCACAAATGCAGCTCAAGTTGGATTTCAAGCAAGATCAGTAGTTGGTGGATATTTTATTAAAATGCTCAAAGATAAATTGGTAATGAATTAAAAGTAATTTTGTGAATTGAATTAGTTTATCAGTAGGTCATTAAATTTAAAATACTTTTTTTGTGGAGCAAATAGATTTATTGGATTAAAAATCTTTTGTTAAGTTTAATTAATTTTTGCGAAAGGGAAGTTTATGAAAAATCTAACTAAAAAATTTAATATCGTTGATATTAAGCTAACAGAGTTTATGGCTAAATACGGGTTACAACTTTTAAGAGTAAGCATTGGTATTATTTTCTTTTGGTTTGGAATATTAAAATTTTTTCCCGGACTAAGTCCAGCGCAAGATTTAGCAATAAGAACAATTGACATTATTGCTTTTGGATTAATTCCGCAAAATATATCTATAATCATTCTCGCTTTTTGGGAAGTTCTAATTGGGATTGGTTTATTTTGGGGAAAATTTATGCGGTTTATATTATTCTTACTATTTCTTCAAATGATTGGAACATTCACTCCAATTTTGTTTTTCCCAAATGAAGTTTTTTCCAGAATTCCATATGCACCAACTTTGGAAGGTCAATACATTATTAAAAATTTAATTTTGATCAGTGCTGGAATTGTTTTAGGTACAACGGTTAGAGGCGGTAAAATAATTTTTTCTGAAAATAAATCGTAAAAAATTTGATTATTTTAAATAATGAGTATTTTGGTAAAGGTATTGAAAAAAACAATGA
The DNA here is from genome assembly GCA_041741395.1 of Melioribacteraceae bacterium. Taxonomy (GTDB): domain Bacteria; phylum Bacteroidota; class Ignavibacteria; order Ignavibacteriales; family Melioribacteraceae. Next base: position 6,430 of record JBGSKB010000003.1, on the reverse strand, counting down.
AATTTTAAATTCAGATCTAAGTTTTTAGTGGGCCCGGAGGGACTTGAACCCCCGACCCTCTGATTATGAGTCAGATGCTCTAACCAACTGAGCTACAGGCCCTAAAAATTGAGTATGCAAAATAACACAATCATTTTTTGAAATCAATAAAATTCTATTTAACCCATAATTTCTTATTTCAAATTTTTTTTAATGGATAGATATTTTTATTTTAGTAAATCGTATCTATTAAAAGGATGATTTATGGAAAATAATTTATCTTCATTCAAACCTTACATTTCAGCAAAAGATTTTATACCGGAATTTACACCCAAAGCTATAATTCTCGGTGCAATTTTTGGAATTATTTTTGGTGCAGCAACTGTTTATCTTGGATTAAAAGTTGGGTTGACGGTAAGTGCATCAATCCCAATTGCTGTATTATCAATTTCAGTTTTTAAACACATTGGAAAATCAACAATTTTAGAAAATAATATTGTTCAAACTATTGGATCTGCAGGAGAATCAGTGGCTGCTGGTGTGGTTTTTACAATTCCGGCTTTACTTTTTTTACCGGGAGGTGAAGATTATTTTCAATATTTTCAAATATTTGTTTTAGCGTTAGCTGGAGGTATTTTAGGCGTACTTTTTATGATTCCGCTAAGAAGATCCTTAATTGTTAAAGAACACGGAAAATTACCGTTCCCTGAAGGTACTGCATGTGCAGATGTTTTAGTCGCTGGAGAAAAAGGTGGAAAACTTGCGCAAAAAGTTTTTTACGGTTTAGGGATTGCTTTTATTTATAAATTTTTAATGTCAATTTTAGGATTATGGAAAGATGTCCCAACTTATATTTTTAGCAGAAAATCTTCGCTTCCGAATGGAACTGTTACCGCTGAAATTACACCTGAACTTCTAGGAGTTGGATATATAATTGGTCCAAAAATTTCTGGAATTATGGTTGCTGGCGGCGTTTTATCTTGGTTAGTTTTAATTCCACTAATAACTTTGTTAGGTGATAACTTAACTCAAGCATTTCCACCGGCAGAAAAATTGATTTCAGAAATGAGTCCAAGAGATATTTGGAATAATTATATCAGATATATTGGCGCCGGAGCTGTTACATTTGGTGGAATAATTACTTTAATAAGATCATTCCCAACAATAGTTAGTGCATTTACAGATTCATTTAAAGATCTGAAAGAATCTAAAGCAAATAATTCTGTAGAAAAATTGAGAACGGAAAAAGATATTCCTTTAGTTTATGTTTTAGTAGGAAGCGTAATTTTGGTAATTTTTATGGCAATTATTCCAAATATTCCAACTAATCTTTTATCTTCAATAATGATTGTGATTTTTGGTTTCTTTTTTGTAACTGTTTCATCACGAATTGTTGGTTTGATAGGTTCTTCATCAAATCCTATTTCTGGAATGACAATTGCAACTTTAATGGCAACTGCTCTTATTTTTGTTGGAGTTGGCTGGACTGGCGATATGTATCAACCAATAGTTTTAATTGTTGGATCGATAGTTTGTATAGCATCGGCAAATGCCGGAGCAACGTCTCAAGACTTAAAAACCGGATATTTAGTTGGGGCAACTCCTATAAAACAGCAGTTAGGTTTAATAATTGGTGTTGTTGCATCATCATTCGTAATTGGAGCAACAGTTCTACTGCTAAATAATGCATTAGGAATTGGAGTTATTACCCCGGAACATCCAACTCCATTACCAGCACCGCAAGCTACATTAATGGCTACCGTTATTAAAGGATTGTTAAGTCAAAATCTTCCATTGGGATTGGTTATTGTGGGAATGGGAATTTCTGCAGTTATGGAATTGAGTGGAGTTAGATCATTACCGTTTGCAGTTGGGGCATATTTGCCGTTATCAACAACATCACCAATTTTTGTTGGCGGATTGATAAAATTAATAGTTGATAAAGTTCGTAAAAATGATAAAGAAGATTCTGAAATTGGTCCCGGAGCACTATTCAGTTCTGGATTAATTGCCGGCGGAGCACTTACCGGAATTTTAATTGCCATTATGATAGGCACAAATTTCAACGGAAAACCAGTCGCAGAATATTTTAATACCGGAATTTCTGAAGGACTTGGCGGAGTAGGGGATTTAATATCATTAGTAATTTTTGTTGCACTTGCAATTATGCTTTTCAAATTTGCATCAAGCAAAGAATAAAATAAATTAAGAGAGATTTATGAATCAAAATTCTTATACACAAATTTCCAATCAGCCGTCTCCATTTTATAGATGGACAGTATTATTATTTGTTAGTCTTGCAATGTTTGGCAATTATTATATTTATGATAGTATTGCTCCAATTGCAGATTTACTTAAATCTCAATTGAATTTTACTGATGTAAATATTGGCTCACTTTATTCAGTTTATAGCGTTGCTGCAGTAATAATTTTAATAGTTAGCGGACCAATAATTGATCGACTTGGTGTAAAAATTTCAATTATGATATTTTCAATAATTTGTTCAATCGCCGCATTAATTACAGCTCTGAGTTCAGAATTATATTTAATGCTAATTGGAAGATTTTTATTAGGAATTGGTGCAGAACCATTAATTGTTGCAATTACTACAGCTTTAGCAAAATGGTTTAAAGGAAAAGAATTAGGATTTGCATTCGGAATAAATTTGACAATTGCACGACTTGGATCTTTCACAGCTGATTGGTCGCCAACTTGGGGGAGTGCATTTTACAATAATTGGAGTGAACCACTTTTTGCTGCATTTTTAATTGGATTAACTTGCATTATTGGCGGTTTAATTTATTGGATAATGGAATCTTTTGCAGAAAAAAAATATACTTTAGGTTCTGCAAATGAAATAGATAAATTTGTGTTTTCTGATTTATTTAGATTCGATAAAACTTTTTGGTACATAGTAATTTTGTGTGTAACTTTTTATTCAGCGGTTTTTCCTTTCAGAACTTTTGCTATAAAATTTTATCAAGAAGCTCATGGTGCTTCGAGAGAATTTGCGGGGCAATTAAATAGCGCATTAATTTTTGCATCAATGATTGCAACCCCTTTGTTTGGTTTGTTAGCCGATAAAATTGGAAAACGTGCAACAATGATGATGATTGGATCGGTTCTAATTCTTCCAGTTTATTTGATGCTTATCTATTCTGGTGTAACTTTGTATGTTCCAATAATTATGTTGGGAATTTCATTCTCATTAATTCCAGCAATTATGTGGCCCTCTGTTGCATATTTAGTTGAACAAAAAAGATTAGGAACTGCATATTCAATAATGACTTTAATTCAGCAAATAGGAGTTTTTGCATTTAATTATTTGCTTGGTTGGTCAAATGATATTTCGGGAGCATCAGCAGAAAATCCAGTGGGATATGCATTGGGAATGTGGATTTTATCTGTTTTGGGAATTGTGGGATTAATCTTTGCATATCTATTAAGAAAAACAGAATTAAGTGCAAAAGGACATGGATTAGAAAACGGAGCACGAATTTAGAATATGATGGAAATAAAAGAACTTTTTCCAATTCAAGATTGTGAATTTGAAATAAATGATAAGTTAATTACGGTAAGTTATACAAATAAGAAACCAAGTTTTATTGAAAAAATCTTTTTCCGAAATCAATTAAAAAAGCCATATAAAGTTGATTTAGATGAGATCGGAAGTTTTATTTGGAAAAATTGTAATGGTAAAAATACAGTGGAGGATATTATCAATTTATCAAAAAATGAATTTAATGAAAATGTTTCTCCGGCAGAACAAAGAGTAGTTTTATTTATCAATCAAATGACTAAAAATAAATTGATTAAACTTTATAAAAAAGTAGTTAATGAACAAAATTCTGAGGGATAATGGAATTTACAAAACTTGATAAAGCATCTATAATTGCAATTAAAGATTGTATGGGTACTAAAAAGAATGAAAAAGTATTAGTAATTACGGATGAAAATAAAAGAGAAATATGGTATTCGTTATACAAAAACGCTTTAAATCTTGGTCGTGAGGCATTTATTATTGAAATGAAATCTTTGGAATTTAATGGCGAAGAACCTCCAAAATTTATTGCTGAAGCTATGAAATTAGCAGATGTAATTTTATGTCCTACAACAAAATCTTTAACTCATACAAATGCAAGGAGAAATGCTTCGGCTTTAGGAAAGCGAATTGCAACATTCCCGGGAATAACTAAAGAAGTGATGATTCGCGGTTTAAGTGCGGATTATAAAAAAATATCCGAATTGACAATTAAACTTGCAAAATTAATTGATAAAACCGAATTGATTAAAGTTACCTCACCAAACGGGACTGATATTACTTTAAATGTAAATGGAAGGAAAGGATTTGCAAGCAAAGGTCTGTTTCATAAAAAAGGTGAAAGTGGAAATCTTCCAACCGGGGAAGCATTTGCTGCTCCCTTAGAAGGAAAATCAGAAGGAATTTTTGTTGCGGATGGTTCATTTGCCGGAATTGGTGTACTAAAAACTCCCATAAAAATAAAAGTTGAAAAAGGTTTGGCAACTGAGATTACCGGTGATGTTGAAGCAAAAAAGTTAATAGAAATGCTTTTAAAGTTTGGACAAAAGGGAAGAAATATTGCAGAAATTGGAATTGGAACAAATGACAAAGCAAAATTAAGCGGAATGCTTCTAGAAGATGAAAAAGTTTTAGGAACTGTTCATATTGCTTTGGGTGATAATAAATCAATGGGCGGAAATGTAAATGTTCCAATTCATTTAGATGGAGTTATTCTAAAACCAACTGTTTATTTTGATAATAAAATCATTATGGAAAAAGGGAAATTGTTAATAAAGTAATTATAAAAATAAACACTTGTAACTTAATAATTTATAATATGTTAGCGAATCGAGTTAAACTAAAAAATATAGCCGAAAATTGGATTTTATTATGGAATTCTCCGCTTGAAGTAAGTTCGTTTGATGATATTCATGCAGAAAATTTTATTGATTTTTCTTCTTCCGGGAGACCATCAGATAAAAATGGATTCAAGGAGGGAATTATTAAATTATTAACAGCTTTTCCCGATTTGAAAACCGAAATAGATTCAGTTTTAATTGACGAAGAAAAATCACAAATTGCAATTAGGTGGCATTCAACTGGTACTAATAAATTAAATTATTTAGGAATTGGACCCACAAATCGAATAACAAAAATTACCGGTATTGAAATAATTGAAATAGAAAATGATAGAATTACAAAAAGGTGGGGAGAATGGGATATTTCTAATCACCAAAATCAATAAAAATTAAGATAAACCATATTATTTATTTCTACTATTTAAACTTCTCGCAGATTGTCCACAAAAATAATCACTTTTCAAACACAAATCTTTGAAATTGGTGCTAAAAATTAGTAAATTTGCCATCTTGAAAAAATGAGGTAATAGTGAAGATACTTAATGAACTAAACGAACAGCAAAGAGAGGCTGTGGAATTTAATATTGCTCCAAATATGATTGTTGCTGGAGCTGGTTCTGGGAAAACAAGAGTATTAACTTATAAAATTGCTTATATATTAGAAAATGGATACGAAGCTTCTTCAATTCTTGCTTTAACTTTTACAAATAAAGCAGCAAAAGAAATGAAAGAAAGAATTGTGAAACTTATTGGAACAAAAGCAAATGATATTTGGATGGGAACTTTTCATTCAATTTTTGCAAAAATTTTAAGAACTGAGGCATCAAAAATTGGTTATGAACCAAATTTTTCGATTTATGATAGAGAAGACTCAGTTTCACTTGTCAGCAATTGTCTTCAGTCATTAAATATTAATTTGGATAGTTTAAGCGCATCATCAGTTCAGCATAAAATTAGTTTTCTTAAAAATCAAATGATTTCTGCAGAAGAATACAGCAAACATGTTGCCTCAAATTTAATTGAGAAAAAAATCGGTGAAGTTTATTTAGAATATAATAAGAGATTAAAGTTAAACAATTCAATGGATTTCGATGATTTACTTATTAAACCAATTGAATTATTTAATATAAATCAAAGGATTTTAGCTAAATATAGAGGTCAGTTTAAATACATTCTTGTTGATGAATATCAAGATACTAATAAAGCTCAGTATGAACTTTTAAAACTTTTAACAACTGCAAAAATTAAAATTTGTGTTGTTGGCGATGATGCCCAAAGTATTTATGGATGGCGCGGAGCAGATATTAATAATATGCTTAATTTTGAAAAAGATTTTGCAAAAGCTAAAACTTTTAGATTAGAACAAAATTATAGATCTACCGGAAAAATTTTGAGAGCTGCTGATTCAATAATCAAAAACAATTTAAATCAAATTAAGAAAACACTTTGGACAAAAAATATTGAAGGTGAAGATTTAACAATAATCCGCAGCACCGATGAAAAAGATGAGGCTTTTTTAATTGCCAAACAAATTAAAAAGGAAGTTACAGCTCGAAAAATTTCATTAAAT
>JBGSKB010000002.1:0-3519 GCA_041741395.1 Melioribacteraceae bacterium | reverse complement strand
TTCCTGCATTACTTCTGCACCAATAGCTTCTTGTCCAGCAACGGCTTGAGCAATTAAATAACCAACGGGCGTATAATGTGCTTCATACCAAGCTGTATTCCAACCAGTAGTTGCATCATTATCTAAATCTAACATAAAGTGATAGTAACCTCTTGATTCGTTATAAACTACACCTCCATGATCATTTTGATATGCATTATTTGGCCAACATGGTCCACCCCAAAAACGTAAAAGACCTAACATAACATTTCCAACAACTTTAACTTTTGCTTCTTTTATATCTACGATATCACTAACAACAGCACCAACTTCTGCTGGGAATACACCATCTTCATTATTTGGTGCTTCAAAAAGAATTGGTTCACCAGCCCAATCAGAATCGTCTCCATCCATAAATATTTGAGAACGAACTTCCGAAAATGAAATAAGCATTATTATTAGTAGTAAAAACTGCAAAGTTTTTTTCATACTGCCTCCCGTTAAGTGTTTTGAAAATTATTTGAAAAATTTTTACATTCACAAATGTAGGAACTAAGGAAATTTATTTATTTTGAATCAGAAATCGTTAAATACTAATCCAAATTTTTGCTGATATATTTAATGCAAACGATTGCCTAATTCAATGTTAACAATAAATAAATAATTTGTCAAGTGAAAAAGCTAATTAAACTTGCTTTATATAAAGTGAATAAAATATTTCTTAAAAATCTTATTGGAAAGTTTTTCTCACTTGATTAACAAAAATATTCTATACGCTTTTGTAAAATTTGTTACACAAATTATTTACTAAACATTATAGAAATATTATGAGACTATTAAATAATTATTACTTTTTTGTTTTGTGTTTGGAACTAAGGACGAAGCGCCAAGAATCGCTGAATTCTTTAGTATAGATTTTTCTATTTTAACTTGGGCTAATTGAGTTTTAAATTCGTAATCGTTTATTTTATTAAACATTGATTTCTTAAAAAAATTATAAGCTTTGCTTACAGAACCTCCTAAAATTATCAATTCCGGATTTAAAGCGTACATTATTGAATTAATTAAATTGCCCATATGTTCACCAAATTCTTCTAAAATTTTTAAAGCATTATGATTCCCATTTTTCGCATCATCTAAAACATCTTCTCCTTTAAGTCCATATTTATATTGAAAGAATTGTCCGCTGCAATAATATTCATAATTTTTATCAAGGTATTTCATCAAACCAAACTCACCTGCCCCACAATTTTTTCCGGCATATAAATTTCCATTAACAATAATTCCTCCGCCTAAACCAGTTCCCATCGCCAATCCAATCACATCTTTGTACTGTTTTCCTTTACCAAAATGTTTTTCACCAAGGACAAAACAGTTAACATCATTATTTACAAATACGGGTACTTTAAATTTATTTTCCAAAATTTCTTTTAGATGAACTTCACGCCACGAAGGAATATTATGAACTTCATAAACAATACCTTTTTCAATATCAACAATACTTGGTACACCAATTCCAATTCCGATAACATTTTTATTAAAAACTTTATTTATAGATTCAACTATTTCATTTATAACTATGTTCTGACCTTCTTTTGAAGATATTTTCTTTGAAATTTGTTTAACAATTTTTTCATTTTCTAATAAACCAATTCTAACATTTGTTCCGCCTAAATCAACGCCAATTATTTGATTTTTTTCCAATTTAACTCCAAAATTTTATAAATAAACTATTTCTCCGGAATTTGATGATTTATATGCTGCTTCCACAATTTTAATAACTGTCTGCCCTTCTAAATATCCGGGCGATGGCTGTTTTCTTGAATAAATACATTCTACAAAATTTTGTATTTGTTTTGAATAAATTGATTGATCACAATGATCTGTTTTTTTCGTTTCGGGAATTTTAATAATTTCTTCCGATTTTAATTTTACCAAAGTTGGCAATACTGAAGCGTAACCTAAAGTTCCAAAAATTTGAGTACTTGCTTCGGGTCCATCCATATGAGGTTGCCACCAACCACTTTCAATTATTGATGTTGTTCCGTTATCCCAAGTAATTATAATTATCCCGCTGTCATCAACATCGTAATCACCAAAATAAGTTCCAATTTTTGCATAAACTTCTTTTGGATTTGGATCACCTAAAATGTATCTAACTGTATCAATTGCATGAACTCCCATATCAATTAGAGCGCCGCCGCCAGACATTTTTTTTTGAGTAAACCAACCGCCCGGTCCCCAATTTTCATGAATTCCATAACCTTTGGTTTTTATTATTTTTCCAAGTTTACCGGATGTCACCAGTTCTTTTATAAAATTAACTTCTTCATCAAATCTCCACATGTGTCCAACCATTACAATTCTCTTATTTTCTTTTGCGACTCTGATTATTTCTTCACCTTCAAACGGACTTATTGCCATTGGTTTTTCTAAAAAAACTTCTTTGCCATTTTTTAGAAAATCAATTGCTATTGGTGCATGAAATTTATTTGGAGTACTTATTATAACTGCATCAATATTATCATCATTCACAAAATCTCTGTAATCCGAAGAAGTTTTTTTGATATTATATTTTTTTACAAAATTTCCAGCAGTTTCAATTGGTAACCCCACAACAGCAGAAATTTCTACATTATCTAATAATTGTAAACCTCGTGCATGATAATCAGCAATAAATCCACAGCCAATTAATGCTATATTAATTTTTCTCATTAACTTTCCAAAATAAATTAATTTAGTTCTTCAACATTATCATAAATTTTCTTGATTGCTTCAACAATAATATCCATATCTTTTTTTGTTCCCATTAAAATTTTGTGATGGAAACAAACTGAAATTTCTTTAAATATTTTTTCACAAACCGGTAATTTGAAACGCAAAGGATTTATGTCGCTCCAATATTGATCATTTAATTTATGTCTTGCTGGCTTTGTTTGTGGAACATATAATGATGCATTGTTCAAAGGTTCATAACAAGGTTCAACGGCAATTCCAAGTTCCGCATTTAACGCATTACGAAATTTTTCAACCGGAAGATTTTTAAATTCTTTGCTGTTATAACGAAATGAAAAATTAAAATATGCAACTTTTGTTTCTCTTATGTCTCTTCTCATCGGAGTTATTCCGGGTAAATTTTTAAGAAGAGAATTTATATAAATACCGTTTTCATCACGATTTTTATTTTGCTCAGATAGTCTTTTCATTCCTTCAACTAAAATTGCCGCTTGAAATTCCGTAATTCTATAATTTCCGGATTGAATAAAATTTCCTTCATCAAAATATACTCCGGCACCTTTATCAGTATTTTGATTTTCGTCAACTTCCGGTCTTCTTCCGCAATTTCTTAAAGCATCCAACTTTTCTGCTAATTCTAAACTATTTGTTGTTAGTGCCCCTCCCTCACCGGCTGTAAGGTGTTTTGATAATTGAAAACTAAAACTACCAATATCACCAATACTTCCGGCTTTTTTACCGTTCCATTCTCCACCGTGTTTATGTGCGCAATCTTCAATAACTGCCAAATTATATTTTTTTGCA
>JBGSKB010000001.1:0-8167 GCA_041741395.1 Melioribacteraceae bacterium | reverse complement strand
GACGTGTGCTCTTCCGATCTAAAAGTCTTTAATAAAATTGATGCTCTAAATGATAAAAGCAAAATTGAATTTGTTAAAAATCATTTTCCGCAAAGTGTAATTATTTCTGCCGAAAGAGGGATTAACATAAAAAGTTTAGATGAAATTTTTGTAAAATTTTTAGAACAGAATTTTGTTAAAAATAAAATTAGAACTGATCATACAAAAGGACATTTAGTTGCTAAAGTTCATTCATTGGTTGATGATTTGAAAACTACTTATGATGATTTTGGAATTACATTAGAATATAGAACCACAAAGCAAATTCATGAACAAATTTTGAGATTATTTGATGGCAAAAAATAAACTGATAATTGATGGAAATTCATTAACATTAGAAAAAATTGAATATTTCCTAAACGAAAATCCGCAAATTGTTTTAAGCGAACAATCAAAACGCAATGTAAATAAAGCCAGAAAATTAATTGATAAATGGATTGATGAAGACCAAGTAATTTACGGAGTAACAACCGGATTTGGCGAATTTTCAAATGTTAAAATTTCGAGAAAAGATTTAGAGAAATTACAAGAAAATTTAATAGTTAGTCACTCAGCCGGAGTTGGAGAGGATTTGCCTCCATTCATTATTAAAATTATGATGCTGCTTCGTGCGAATGCTTTGGCTAAAGGATATTCCGGAATTAAACTTTCTACATTAGAGCTTTTATTAGAATTTATTAATAACAATATTATTCCGGTAATTCCATCACAAGGATCAGTTGGATCAAGCGGTGATTTAGCTCCGCTTTCACATTTGGTACTTTCATTAATCGGAAAGGGTAAATCTCAAAAATTTGGTTTTGTAAATAGTGAAACAACAAAATTTAGCAAACCAATTTCCACAAAAAATATTTTAAAGAAATTAAAGTTAAATCCGGTAAAACTTGGCGCAAAAGAAGGTTTGGCATTAGTTAACGGCACTCAAATGATGACAGCCTTTGCAGCATTCATTTCTATTCAAGCAAAAAAATTGTCTACACAAGCTGATATTAGTGCAGCGTTAAGTAATGAAGCTTTGCGTGCAACTGACAAAGCTTATGATTTACGTTTACATAATTTACGTCCATTCGATGGACAAATTAACACTGCAAAAAATATGCTGGCATTAATTGAAAGTAGTGAAATTAGAAAATCGCATTTAGAAAATGATACTCGCGTTCAAGATTCTTACTCGTTAAGATGTATTCCGCAAATCCACGGTGCTTCAAAAGATGCAATAAATTATGTTTGCTCAAAAGTACAAATTGAGTTGAATTCCGCAAATGATAATCCATTAATTTTTCCGGAAGAAGGTGATCATATTGAAGGCGGAAATTTTCACGGACAACCAATGGCTTTGGCGATGGACTTTATGGCAATTGCACTTTCAGAAATTGCAAATGTTGCAGAACGAAGAATTGAAAGATTGGTTAATGGTCAGCTTAGTAATTTGCCAAGATTCTTAACTAAAAATGGCGGACTTAATTCGGGTTTTATGATTGCACAATATACTGCCGCTTCGTTAGTTTCTGAAAATAAAACTTTGTCTCATCCGGCAAGTGTTGATTCAATTCCAACTTCCGCAAATCAAGAAGATCATAATTCAATGGGATCAATTGCTTCTAGAAAATGTTATCAGATTTTGCAAAACGTACAAACTGTAATTGCAATAGAATTTTTAGTTGCTTCACAAGGAATTGAATTCTTAAAACCACTAAAATGTGGAAAAGGAACTTCTGCAGCTTATAAAAAAATTAGAGAAATTGTAAAACCGTTAGATCATGATAGAGAATTATATTTGGATATTCAAAAAGTTTTGAAAATTGTAAAAGATAATAGTTTATTAAGTTCAGTAGAAAAAGTAGTAAAATTGAATTGACAAAATATCAATTATTTTTTTTCAATAATATCTTTTATTAATTCTTGCGATCTTTTAATCAAATAGGAATAAACATTTTCCATCGATTCTTTTTTTGAAATTTCATTTGTTTTAATTGTCTTAACAAATTTCAAATTTAATTTCTTTATCTCACTTTGTGATAGTTTTGAATGTCCACAAATAATTCCGATTGGTTTATTAAATTTTTTACAACTATCAATAATTCCTTTTACAACTTTTCCTTTAAGCGTTTGCTTATCTAATAATCCTTCACCGGTTATTACAAAATCAGAATTAATAATTTTTTCATCGATATTTAGTAAATCGAAAATAACTTCAGTCCCGCTTATAATTTTTGCATTAAATAATGCATATAGTCCGGATCCAATTCCCCCAGCGGCTCCTCCGCCTTTTATTTTTGAAATATCAATTCCAAAATCTCGCTCAACAATTTTTGAAAAGTTTTTTAATCCTCTATCTAACTCAAATATCTCTAAATCATTCGCGCCTTTTTGTTTTGCATAAACAAATGCCGCTCCATTTTTTCCATAAAGTTTATTATTTACATCCGTCAAAACATTGAATTCAATATCTGCAATTGGATCTACAAAATTCTTTTTAATATAATTTATTTTAGAAAGATTTTCACCGATTGGTTCAAGTTTATAATTTTGTTTATCTAAAAATTTATACCCTAGAGCTGAAGCAATTCCAATTCCACAATCATTAGTTGCGCTTCCTCCAACAAATAAAAATATCTTTTTCACACCTTTACTAATTGCATCTTTAATAATTTCTCCAGTTCCAAAAGAGCTTGTAAACATTGGATTTCGTTCTTGTTTATTTAATAATTGTAACCCGGAAGCTAATGCTAATTCAATAAACGCAGAATTATTATAGATTCCGTAAAATGTTTTTATTAGTTTGAAAAGAGGATTTTGAACTTTGAGATAAATTTTTTCAAAGCGAATTGTGTTTTCTAAAGCAGCTAAAGAACCTTCACCGCCATCTGCTAAAGGTATTTTTGTAACCTTGATTTTATAAGAATGATTTAATAATCCTTCTTCAATTGCATCACAAACTTGTTTTGCCGTTAGTGAATCTTTGAATTTATCCGGTGCAATTAAAATTTTCATTATTTAGGTAAAGGATTTTTATCTAAACAAATTTTAGAACAAAATATAATGAAAACGAATTTGCTTCAAAAATTTCTAATTTATTTCTTTAGTTTTGAAAAACCAGTTAGTAATTCCTTTTACAGTTTTATCGACAAATTTTTCTTGTTTCATTTTCTCTTGTTCATGTAAATGAATGCTTTCATAACCAACCGCAACATAATATGTAGCTTTATCAAAAAAATTATTTAATTGCTGATAAAATCCCAAACATTGATGAAGTTCTAAACTTGAATGAATAATTCCATGACTAATTATATATCGCCATAAAACCACTCGGGATAAAATTAATGCGTAGATTACTTCACTGCTTTTTAAATCTTCGGCTGCTCTTTGTCTGCCAATATCAATAAAAAATTCAGCTGTTTTCGCATCGGTTGGATCTGCATTCATTATCCATTCACCTAACCTTCTGTAAACATTATGCACTCTTGATTTTAACATTTCATCTTTCATTTTTCTGTAACCAAGAGTTGATGGATTTGATTTAACTTCCGCAACCCAATCTTTTGTGATTGAATCTGCGTGATCTTCAACTAATCTGATAAACTTTTCGTATAACATTTTGCACCTCCATTTTTTTTCTTTGAGAAGTACAACTTCAATACGAAAACCTTCAGTATGTAAGGTTGGTTTTCTTTGGAATTTATTTTTCTAAATCAAACGGAATATTTATGGTTTTTGTTTGTTTAGATATTTCATCGCTAACATTAAAAATTAAAATATAATTTCCAACTTTAAAAGTTGAGTCAAGTTCAATTTGAGCTTCCAATGGTAAATCAATTAATTCTTCTTTTTCATTTAACAAAATATTTTTATCAAAAATCGATTTTATTGTATCGCTCTCTGGTGTTATTAAATCAACTTTATAAAATAATTCAATTTTAGGATTTTCATCATTATCAATTTGCGCAAAACCTTTTGCATTAACAGTTGCATTTATTTCCCAAGAATTATCAACTTCAAACGCAAATGCTTCCGGACTAAACAATTCTAATTTGGGCTCGGGCTTGCTTGAACAAGCCCAAACACCAATTAAAATAAAAGTAAAAAAAATAATTTTTATATTTTTCATAGTATTTATTTAGATTCCCGTTTGCACTGGAATGACAACTTTAAGCTTTCTTAGTTATTCTTTTTAAAATCTTTCATAAATTCAACCAAATCTTCTACACCTTTTTGCGGAAAAGCATTATATATTGAAGCTCTTAATCCTCCGACAGATCTATGTCCTTTTAATCCGGAAAATCCTTTTGCAGAAGCTTCGGCAAGAATTTTTTTCTCTAATTCTTCATTTGGTAATCTAAATGTAGCATTCATCAAAGATCTATCTTCTTTAACTGCTGTGCCTTTAAAATAACCATCACTTGCATCAATATAGTTATAAAGAATATTAGCTTTATCTAAATTTTTCATATACATAACTTCAAGTCCGCCCATATTTTGAAGCCATTTGAAAACCAATCCCATAATATAAATTGCATAGGTTGCGGGAGTATTATACATTGATTCGTTTTCAACATGAATTTTATAATTCAAATATGTGTGTAAACTATCACTGCTTCTTTCAAGTAAATCTTTTCTAACAATTACTAATACAACTCCGGATGGACCCATATTTTTCTGCGCACCGGCATAAATTAATCCGTATTTATTTACATCAAAATAATTATGAAGCATGTCAGAAGACATATCACAGACTAAAGGCACATTTCCGGTTTCCGGAATATATTTAAACTGCGTGCCAAAAATTGTATTGTTGGAAGTATAGTGAACATAAGCCGCATTTGGATTTAATTTTAGTTCACTTTGTTTAGGAATTCGAATAAAATTTTCAGCTTCAGTTGTTGCAGAAATAGAAACTTCACCTTCGCGTTTTGCTTCTTTGGCTGCTTTTTTTGCCCAAGTTCCGGTTAGTATATAATCTGCTTTTTTTGTCGGTGGCATTAAATTTAAGGGAACCATAGAAAACTGTAATGTTGCTCCGCCTTGTAAAAATAAAACTGAATAATTGTCTCCAATGTTTAAAAGTTTTCTCACATCAGCTTCCGCAGTTTTAATTATTGCTTCATAAGTTTTTGATCTGTGACTCATTTCCATCACAGACATTCCCGTATTTTTGTAATTGTAAAGATCTGCTTGTGCTTCTTTTAAAACTTCTTCTGGTAAAATTGCTGGTCCTGCACTAAAATTATAAATTCTTTCACTCATTTTGTTTTTCCTTATTGTATTTCTAAAATCGTCATGTACTCAAAATTTTCTGTTCTATTTTTATTTTACTTGCTCTTAATCTTACTCTGATTTAAAAAGAAGATTAAGATTATGATTAAGAGTAAGAAATAAAGATTATTTACGAATTATATTCTATTTCCGGTTCGTGTATTCTCTCAGAATTACTTTTTATTAAACCGACTAACATCGATACAATTTCCTTTAGTAATTCCTTTCCAACTTTAATTTCTTCAAATGTTAAAATATTTTTTGAAACTAAAATATCCAATCCAGCCGAACATTCTAAAGCAGAACCGCGAGAAATATCAAAATATTTACATCTATCCTTACTTGTAAACTTACCATAGCCTTCTGAAATATTCAAAATTATTGAAGTTGAAGCCCTATCCAATTGATCATAAACTGCATATCTTTTCTCAACTTTGGATAAAACAACATTTAACCATTTTAAAAATTCTAAAGATTTTTGATAAACAATTAATTTCTCGTGATCAAAGTAAATAGTCTTTTCAACCATTATTTTTTCTTGCTCTTAATCTTAATTCTTAATCTTACTCATTCTATTTCTCTTTATTCTTTTAAATGAAGATTAAGAGCAACAGTAAGATTAAGATTATTTAAATTGTATGAACAACCAATCCGTCTCTCAATTTTGGTTCAAACCATGTTGATTTTGGCGGCATTGTTTCTCCGGCATCAGAAATATTAATTAATTCTTCAACAGAAACCGGATACATTGAAAATGCAACTTTTGCTTTTCCGGAATCGACTAACTTTTCTAATTCTGCTGTTCCTCTAATTCCACCAATAAAATCAATGGTTGTGTCGGTTCTAATATCTTCAATTCCTAAAACCGGTTTGAGTAAATAATTTTCTAAAATACTTACATCTAAATTTCCGCCGACATTTTCCGCTTTTTTAACATTTTCATTCGGTTTTAGCAAATACCATTTATTTGACATATACATACAAATATTTTTCACATTTTTTGGTGATGCAGAATCTGAACTTTCCACAGAAAAATTTATTTTAATTTTTTCAATAAATTCATTTTCGGTCATTCCTTTCAAATCGAAAATAACTCTGTTATAAGGAAGTATTTTTAATTGTTCTGCCGGAAACAAAACAGCTAAGAAAAAATTATATTCTTCAATGCCAGAATGATTTGGATTATTTTCTTTTTTAACATTTCTTGCGCGCGCTGCGCTTGCAGCTCTGTGATGTCCATCGGCAATATATAAATATTTTGTTTTGCTAATTTCTTCTACAATTGTTGAAACTTTTTCTTTTGGTAAAATCCAAAGTTTGTGAATTATTCCATCGCTACATGTAAAATTGTAAATTGGTTCAGCTTCATTCATTGTTTTTTCAACAATTTGATTTACAGCATCAATTCCTTTGTATGTTAAAAATACAGCTCCGGTTTGCGCTTCAGTTGTAATAATATGATTTGTTCTATCATCTTCTTTAACTTTGCGGGTTTTTTCATGTTTTTTAATTATATCATTATCATAATCATCAATAGAAAATGTTGCTGCAATTCCAGCTTGCTTTTGCTCGCCCATTGTTAAATGATAAACATAAAGATTTTCTTCTTCATCTTGAATTAGCGGAGCTTGCTTAATTAATCGTTCAAAATTTTCTTTTGCTTTTTGATAAACAGATTTGTCATAAGGACTAACATTTTCAGGAAGTTCAATTTCGGATCTTGTAATACGTAAAAAATTTAATTCATTTCCAGCTGCAAGTA
Organism: Melioribacteraceae bacterium; assembly: GCA_041741395.1. Classification (GTDB taxonomy): domain Bacteria; phylum Bacteroidota; class Ignavibacteria; order Ignavibacteriales; family Melioribacteraceae. The sequence continues at coordinate 1,113 of JBGSKB010000001.1, read as the reverse complement.
TAACGGATTCTTCTCTATTTACAACATCATAAGGAACACTTGCAACTAAATGCGCTACATTTTGTGCCGGTCTTATTGCTTTAAAAGGTCTAATTATCGCCATTTTTTTGAACTCTCCGAAAAAAATTTATTTTCTATTCATAAATTAATAAATTAAGAAGATAAAGGATATCTTTGTCGAAAAAATATTATTGAACCATTGTAATCATTTGATCAAGTTCCGCAAGAATTTCATTTTCTGATCCTTCTAATCCGACACTTTTAAATCTAATATTTCCTTTTTTATCAATAATAAATTTTGTTGGAATTCCTTCAACTCCATAATTCTCAATAACTTCATTTTGATCATCTAATAAAACATGAAATGGATATTTATTTTTTACAATAAATTCAGTTGCATTTTTTAATTTATCATCAACTCTTTCCCAAGTATTAACGAATAAAAATTTAACATTTTTTCCCTTTTCAAATTTATCAATAGCTTTCTGCATTATTGGAAATGACTGTAAACATGGTCCGCACCAAGTTGCCCAAAAATCTACAATTACAGTTTTTCCTTTAAAATCATTTAGACTTACGGAATTTCCCTTTAGATCTTTAAGTGTAAATTGCGGTGCTGGTTTGTTAAGAATTGAATTCTTCAATTTTTCTATCATTTTTTTATTTGCACTTTCATCAATTTTGCCAAGTTGTTTATTCAACTCTTCTTTACTTCCACCCAATTTTAAAAATGCATTGTTAAAAATTTCTTCAATCTTATTTGTACTTTTTCCTTTTGATATAAATTCTTCGGCTTTAATTTTAGCTTTTTCAATTTGATTTAACTCAAAAAGTAAAGAAACATAACTTTCATTCATTTCCAGATAATCGCCATTTGTTAAAATTGTTGCTTCTTCAAAAGAATTTAATGCTTCCTTTTTCTTGCCCAATTCATTTTGAATATTTGCGTAAGTATCAAGAATTACTCCCAATGAAGTTTTTCTAGAATCTTTCCATTGCTCATCATCAATATAAACGGGTTTAATTCCGGAAGGTTTAGTAACTTCATTTCTAGCTAACTCTATTCCTTTTTCACAATATTTTAAACCATCTTCAAGATTTTTTTTGGTTTCA